>CAZMWC010000056.1:0-10211 GCA_964569805.1 uncultured Gallionella sp. | reverse complement strand
CCGATGCGGCGAACCACGCTTGCAAGATTTGCCACTGCAACGGGTTGGTGTCCTGGAACTCGTCCAGCAGCACGTGGCGATAGCGGCTGTCGAGCTTGTATTGCAGGTATTCGGCATGGTCGCTGTCGTTGAGCAACTGGCATACGCGCCATTCCAGATCGCCAAAATCCAGCATTTGCTGACGCTGTTTCAGTTCCTGATAGGTGTCCAGTAACGCCACGCTGCAGCACAGTGCGTGCTGGTTGGACAGGTAGATCTTTTGTGCCTGAACCTTGTTGTAGGCATTCAGCAATTGCCCGCGCACCGCCTCCACACACGCGCCGAAGCGCGCGGCATCCTGCCCCTTGTTTGCCTTGATCTGGCGCGGTTCATTTTTTTGCGTGAAGAACTCTGCCCACAATGCGCTAAACCGCTGCTCAATCGTCTGCGTGTCATCGAGCGGCGTGAGCAGCCGTTCAGCTTTGTCCTGTTGTGCAGTGCTGGCGGTCAGCTGGGCGGCAAAAGCGCGCACATCACCGACAAACCCATCATGGGCGAATAGTTCGGCGTAAGGGGCGCTGCTCATATCCGCGCCCAGCTCCACACGCAGGTTTTCCAGCGCATAAGTCAGCGGGTCTTTCTGTCCCGCGGTATAAGCCCACCATTCGCTGCGTTTGGCGACAAAGGCAAACAGCAGTTTTTGCGTGTTGCTCAAACCCATTTCTTCAAACAGCGCCAGCATGGCCTGCGCTTCCGGCAGCGCTGGGTTTTTGTGCAATTTATCGAGCAGCGTCTGCCATGCTTCCTGGCGCAGTGCAGAGATTTGCTCGACCAGCTGCACGCCGCCCGCCATGCCGGCATTGAGCGGCGCGCGTTGCAGGATTTGCATGAACCAGCCGTGAAAGGTGCTGATGGTGATGCCGGGCTGCGCCAGCAAAAGCTGCTGATACAGGCTGCGTGCGCGCGGCAGTAATCGCTCGATGTCTGCTTCCGCCACGGCGCGCTGGCGCAGGAATTCGCGTACATGGCCGTCGTCTTCTGCGGCCAGTTCATACAGCCAGTCGCGCAAGCGTGCCTGCATCTCTTGTGCGGCTTTGCGCGTGAAGGTGATCGCCAATATCTCGCTCGGTTTTACACCATCCAGCAGCAGGCGCACGATGCGCGACACCAGCAGCCAGGTTTTGCCGCTACCCGCGCAGGCTTCGACCACTACGCTGTGTTGCGGATCGAGCGCGCATTGATTATCCATAGTTTTTCCCGGCTGTCCCAACCCACCCCAGCCCTCCCTTGTCAGGGAGGGAGCCGCTTTGCTCCTCCCCTGATAAGGGGAGGTTGGGAGGGGTTTGGCTTCCCCCGCTCACTGCCTCCCATTCGCCGCGTCGGCACAGCCCGTTCATCTCGCAATAGTTACATGCTGTTTCTGCGCCGTGGGCGGGCAAGGTCGCACCGTTGCGCATTTGCACAAACACGGTTCGCAGCCGTTCGATGTTAAGTTGCGCCAATTCGGTCATGTTGTGCGGCGGAGCGACGGCGAGAACTTCCGCGTTTTCCAGGCTGACGAAAGCCGCCGCAGCGGCATGGCTTGCCATTGCATAACAGGCCAGTTGCACATCTTCGCCCGCGTCTTTTAATTTGTTTTTGAGTTTGGCGGCGGTTTGTGTTTTGTAGTCGAGCACGCACGATTTTTCGGGGTCATCAACGCGCCTGTCGATGCGGTCAATGCGCCCACGCAGGTTAAGAATTTCATCTACCGGCAGTGCAAAAACTTGTTCGGCCGCGTGATAACGCCACCCGGCATCCTCGTTTTCCAACTGCCAGTCCAGATAGGCCGGAATCAATGCATGCCAGCGCAACAGCCAGGCCTGCGCCAGATAGTCGTGCGCCAGCGCATCGGCAAAGACTTCCGTGCTGATGTGCTGCAATGCTTGTGCAAGTTGTTCGCGCGGATGGTTCATCAGCAGCGGATATTCGCTATGGAAACGTTGCAGCACGGCATGCACCCAAGTGCCGTAATCGCGTTTGTCGAGCTCCTCGCGCACCTCATCCAGTTCGTTGAGTCGCAGAATGTGCCGGGCATAGAATTGATAGGGGCAGGCGACCAGGCTGTTGTAGCCGGAAGGCGAGATGCGTTGTGGAATCAGTTCCGGCTGCACGGTTGGCCTCGGCATGATGCTCGCTTGCGGCAAAGTAAAGCCCTCGCCATACACCTGTGCTTTATGCGGCAAGTGTTCCAGTTTGCCAGCAGATAAGTCATCGCCATAAGCCAGCAGATGCAGCGCGCGCAGCATTTCAAAATACGGGCTGAGCAGATTCGGTTCGCCGTTTTTGCTGGTTTGCCAGGTAGCCAGCACAGTGCGGTTCATCGCCAGCAAGCCCGACAAATCATCACGAACCTTCATCTGCTGCGCATTGCTCAACGGCAAGCCCAAGGTTGCACGCACCGTATCATTGAACCATTGTCCGGCATTCACCGGGGCGGGCAGGTGGCCCGCATCGCAACCCAGCAGCAGCACCGCGTCGAAGTGCCGCCAGCGTGTCGCGGCAAGATGGGTGAACAGCACCGGGCTTTCCACAGTCGTGTCGCGGAAAGTATTTGCATCCAGCTGTTGCGACAACCAGCGCCGCCATTCAGCGAAGCTGAAACGCGTGTCGTCGCCGTGCAATTCATCTTGCCATTGCGCCAGCAATTGCAACAGTTGTTGCCCCGCCGCATCCTGCGACCAGCCTTGCACCACGCCAAGTATCGCCAGACTGTCATGCAGGGCATGCAGCCATTCGGCCAGGGGTTGGTTTTTCTTTGACAGTGCTTGCGCCGCCTGGCGTAGGCGCACCAACGGCTTGATCAGCTCGGGGGCTTCACGCTCTGCCACATCAATAAAATCCGGCAAATGTGTGATGACCCCGTGCTTGCGCACCAGTTGCTCGAACAAAAAAGCGGCCTGCTTGCGCTCGCTTGCCGCGCCATCGGCAAACAGGAAGGGCGACTTGAGCAGATCGAGCATATCCTGATAATAAAAATCGTTTTGCACTGCTTCCAGCCAGCGCATCAGCACTGTGCTCACCGATAGCGTTGCAAATACCCAGCCGCTCTCATCTTGCACCAGCACCTCTGCGCGCTCCAGCAAGGCGCGTATCCGGCGCGCCACCAAACGATCCTGCACCACCACTGCGATGGATTGCCTGCCTTCCAGCAGCCAGCGGCGAATCTGTACCTCGGCGGCATGTGCTTCCTGCTCCAGCCCGTGTGCGGCGAGCAATTGCAGGCGTTGTGTCAATGCCGCATCGGGCTGCGTTTCCAGCAATGCGGCATCGCTGCGCAGAGCAGCGCCATCGGCATTGCATTGCAGGGCGCGCACCAGTAGCGCGCAATCCGGCGTGGCGGCGGCCATCTCGCGCAGGTCGAAAATCGTCACCGTAACGCGTGTGCGGCAGGCCTCGATAAAACGTGCTTCCGGCATCGGCAAATCAGAGGCCAGCAACACATATAGCGGCGCATCCACCTGCTGCGCCAGCTGTGCCAGCCGTAGCTGATAAGCGCGCACACTATCCAACTCGCCATCGGATGTCATGGCATACCATAGCTCATGCACCACGCGCGCCTCGAACTGCATTGCCTGACCTCTGCGCGCCTGATAGGCAGAGGCAAGCTGTTCGGCAAACTCGTCTGCGGAGGCAGGCAGGATAACGTGATGACAGCTCAACTCATCGATCAAACCCAGCAGCTCGCGCGACAAGCTCCATAAATCCGCATCCGCGAACCAGCCGCGTTCGCGCAATGCACGGTATAGCGCGGCGGCGCGCTGTGTATCGGGTTGGACGGGATGGCCGATGTTGACTGATTGTGCCCAGTCGGCGAGCGTAACCATCTGCGGTAGCAGCAATGCGGGCAGGTTTGCCCCGCGGCTCAATGCTTGCGCCAACGGTTTGGCTACATGATAGTTGGGCAACAATACTGTTGCCCCGCGCAGATCGGGCAGCTCCTGCGCATGACAGGAGAGGATGTGCTCTGCTACCCGATCAAGGAAAGAGGAGGTCAACGCTCAAGGAGGTGTAGTTTATTTTTGGTTGTGCGCCATTCATCCGCATCGGCGGGCGCATCCTTCTTTCGGACAATAGGCTTCCATTGTTTCGCCAATTCGGCATTCAAGGCAATGAAGTGGCGCTGGTCTTCGGGCAAATCATCCTCGGCGAAGATCGCTTCAGCCGGACATTCGGCCACGCACAGGGTGCAATCGATACATTCGTCGGGATCGATCACCAGAAAGTTGCGGCCTTCACGAAAACAATCAACCGGGCATACATCCACGCAATCGGTGTATTTGCATTTGATGCAGGATTCGGAAACCACATAAGTCATTGCGATACTCCCGGAAATCACCCAATTTTATTGGCATTGGGCGAGAGAATGGTCGGTTGCGGGTTCGCCAGCATCCCCGGATAGTCCTTGCTGAAATGCAGGCCGCGGCTCTCGTGGCGCGACAGGGCGCTCCGCACGATCAATTCGGCGTTCATCACCAGATTGCGCAGCTCCAGCAAATCAGAACTGATGTGGAAGTTGCTGTAGTACTCGTGAATCTCGTCCTGCAACAACTGGATGCGATGTTGCGCGCGTTGCAGGCGTTTGTTGGTGCGCACGATGCCCACATAGTCCCACATGAAATGCCGCAATTCCGCCCAGTTGTGCGCGATGACGATTTGCTCGTCCGCATCCGTCACGCGGCTCTCATCCCATGCGGGCAGGGGCGGGGAAGGATGATGCGGTTTGCTTAAAATATCGCAAACCGCAGCATCCGCGAATACCAGGCATTCCAGCAATGAGTTGCTGGCCAGCCGGTTGGCTCCGTGCAGCCCGCTGTAGGCGGCTTCGCCCACCGCATACAGGTTATCCACATCGGTGCGCGCGCGCAAATCGGCGACGATTCCGCCGCAAGTGTAGTGCGCTGCCGGCACTACCGGGATGGGCTCCTTGCTGATATTGATGCCCAACGACAGGCAGCGCGCATAAATAGTCGGGAAATGTTCCTGCAAAAACTCGACCGATTGATGCGAAATATCCAGATAGACGCAATCCAGTCCGCGCTTTTTCATCTCGTAGTCTATTGCCCGCGCCACCACGTCGCGCGGTGCAAGTTCGGCGCGTTCGTCGTGCCAAGGCATGAAACGCGTGCCATCCGGCAGCTTCAGGATGCCGCCTTCACCGCGCACCGCCTCGCTGATCAAGAATGATTTGGCATGGGGGTGATACAGGCAAGTGGGGTGGAACTGGATGAATTCCATGTTGGCCACGCGGCAACCGGCGCGCCATGCCATCGCGATGCCATCGCCGGTCGCCGTGTCCGGGTTGGTGGTGTACAAATAGACCTTGCCGGCCCCGCCGGTCGCGATAATAGTGTCCTGGGCGGCGATGGTGATGACTTCATCGCTCAAGCAATTCAGGGCATATACACCATAGCAGCGATTGTTTTGCAGGCCGAGTTTTTTGCCGGTAATCAGGTCAACAGACAGGTGATTTTCCAGCACCGTGATGTTGGGGTGGCACAACACGCGCGCTGCGAGGGTTTCCTGGACGGCGTGACCGGTGGCATCGGCGGCGTGAATGATGCGCCTGCGGCTGTGGCCGCCTTCGCGGGTGAGGTGATAACCCATGTCGCTGGCGCTGTCCCGGGTGAACGGCACACCTTGGCCGATCAACCAATCGATGGCGGCTTTGCCGTGCTCGACGACATAACGCGTGGCGGTTTCATCGCACAGTCCGGCACCGGCGGTCAGGGTATCCTGAATATGCTCATCCAGTGTATCGTCGCCGGACAATACGGCGGCGATACCGCCCTGCGCACGGTCGCTTGCACCGTCCAGCAGGGATTTTTTGGTAATCAGCCCCACTTTCTGGTGGTCTGCCAGCTTGATAGCCAAAGATAGCCCGGCAAGGCCACTGCCAATAATCAGCGTGTCAAATTGCAGCAATTGGATTCTCGGCGTGTTTTGAGGGGGTGGAACTATAGCAGTTGGTGAGTGGCAAGTGGGGAGTAGTAAGTGGGGATAGCGTAGCGAGGGGTCGGGGCGGCTTCACACTGAGGCGCGTAGCGCCAATCCACTCCCCACTTACCACTTACCACTTACCACTTACCACTTACCACTTACCATTCCCGAGCAGTTATACTCGCACCATAGAAAAAACGAGTGGAATTGTCGGGAATGACAGACCGGGATATCGATCAACAGTTGGTGGAGCGTGTTCAGCGGGGAGACAAGCACGCCTTTGATTTGCTGGTATCCAAGTACCAGCGCAGGCTGGGGCGGCTGATTTCCCGCTTTGTGCGTGAATCGGCGGAGGCCGAGGATGTCACGCAGGATGCTTTTATCAAGGCGTATCGCGCGTTGCCCAGCTTTCGCGGCGAGAGTGCGTTTTATACCTGGCTGTACCGTATTGGCATCAATACGGCAAAAAATCACCTGTTGGCAAGCAAACGGCGTGCGCCAACCAGCACGCCATTCGATGCGGATGAGGCTGAATCCTTCGAAGATGCCAGTCTGTTACACGAAGTTAGTACGCCGGAAAATGAACTCATGAGCAAACAGGTTGTCGAGGTAGTCCAGAAGTCGTTGCAGCAGCTCCCCGAGGATTTGCGCAGTGCGTTGACGCTGCGCGAAATCGAGGGCTTGAGTTATGAGGAAATCGCCAGTGTGATGAATTGCCCGATCGGCACGGTGCGATCGAGAATCTTCAGGGCGCGTGAAGCGGTGGCGGAGAATCTGCGTCCGCTGTTGGAAACCAGTAAAGGTAATAGGTGGTAAACATGGGTGTGACCATATGAAACAGGAAATTTCTGCGTTGATAGACGGTGAACTGTTCGAGGATGAAGCGGATAGTTTACTTGGCCGGATTAAGCGCGATTCGGACAAACACAAGGATTGGGAGGTTTATCACCTGATTGGGGATGTACTGCGCCAACCCGAGCATATACATTGCGATTTGAGCGCGAAGGTGCGCGCGCGCATACAGGACGAACCGACCGTGCTGGCTCCGCGTGGTCGGACGGCAAAATATAAGATTCACACCATGGCATGGTCGGCGGCGGCCTCTTTGGCGGCGGTTGGCGTGGTGGCCTGGATGTCCATGCAGATTACCCCTGAAGCTTCACCGCAGTTGGCGCTGCAACAGAACGCCTTGCGCCCGGCCAGTGCGGAAATAAAAAACAAAACAAATGAATATCTGATGGCGCATCAGGAATTTTCCCCCAGCACCGGCATGAATAGCGGCGCGTACTATATCCGTACCGCCGCATATCAACCGGGCGAGAAATAACGCAGTGGAGAGCCGGTAATGAGAATGGATGTTGCATTTTGCAGGGCAATGCTGGGCGGGTTGCTGCTGATCGGCGGCAATGCATACGCGGAAGATCGGCAAGTTGGCCTGGATTGGCTCAAAGTTATTGCCTTTGCGGCGCATCAAACCGAGTACAGCGGTGTATTTGTTTATCAGTATGGCAGCCATGTCGAAACTTCGCGCATCACCCACGTGGTAGAGCCGGACAGCGAATTTGAAAAGCTGGAAAGGCTGGACGGCCCGAAGTATGAAATTCATCGCCATCACGGGCAGGTTTGGTGTTATATCAACCAGAAAATGGTGCAAGTGGATAGCAGGCAAACGCACGGCAAATTTCCCGATTTGCTCCCCGAACAAATATCCACGCTGGGCGAGAATTACTGGATCAAAGAAACCGGAATGGAACGGGTGACGGGGTACAACGCACAAACCATTTTGTTCAAACCCAAGGATGGCTTGCGTTATGCGCATAAGATTTGGGCGCACACGGACTCCGGCCTGATCTTGAAAGCGGCTGTGCTGGATGGCAAAAATAAAGTGATCGAACAATACGCTTTTACCCAACTGCAAATTGGCGGGGCTATTGATCGCTCCTGGATCCAGCCGTCAGATTTGACGGGGACCGATTCGCCGCAGGCATTGCCGGAAATGGCCAAGGGCGGCGCGTCGGCAAATGGCGGTTGGGTGGTGGATGCGCTGCCGGCAGGTTTCAAGAAAACGATGGAGATTCAGCGGCCGATGCGCGGCAAGCTCGCACCCGTCACACAGCTGGTGTTTTCTGACGGATTGAGTGCCATCTCCATATTCATCGAGCCAGATAACGGGGATGAAGGCGAAGGTGATGGCCTGTTCAGCCGTGGCGCGGTGAATATTTACAGCAAAGTGATGAGTCAATATTTGTTTACCGTGGTTGGTGAAGCTCCGCCGCGCACAGTCATGCAGGTACTCGATTCGGTGCGTTACAACGGTAGATAACGGATATGCGCTTGTAAAAACCATGCAACACAATGAGTAAATAGAGTATTTGTCGCCAACGATTTTTGGCTGATTGAATTTTTTCAGGAGGGATGCATTATGGTGAGAAAATTTTTTGGCTCGGTCATTCTGGTGGTTATGTTTTTTGCGTCATCGGCGCAGGCCAAGGAATTGCCCGACTTCACCGAGTTGGTTGAAAAGCAAGGCCCTGCGGTCGTCAATATCAGCACCACGCAAATCATTCGTGGCGAACATGGCTTTCCCGGCATCTCGCCGGACGACCCTCTCTATGAGTTCTTCCGCCGTTTTGCGCCTCAAGTCCCCAGGGGGCAGATGCCGCGCGAACAGGAATCACAATCTTTGGGCTCAGGTTTCATCATCAGCGCGGACGGCTACATCATGACCAACGCGCATGTGGTGGACAGCGCCGACAAGATCACTGTGCGCCTGACCGACAAACGCGAGTTCCGCGCCAAGGTCATCGGCGCGGACAAGCGCACCGATGTGGCGCTGCTGAAAATCGAGGCGACCGGATTGCCGAAGGTCAACGTGGGTGACCCGAACAAACTGAAAGTCGGTGAATGGGTGATCGCGATCGGTTCGCCGTTCGGTTTCGACAGCAGCGTGACGGCAGGTATCGTCAGCGCCAAGGGGCGCAATCTGCCACAGGATAATTTCGTGCCGTTCATCCAGACCGATGTGGCGGTCAACCCCGGTAACTCCGGCGGCCCGTTGTTCAATATGAGCGGCGAAGTGGTCGGCATCAATTCGCAAATCTACACGCGCTCCGGCGGATCAATGGGGCTGTCTTTCGCTATCCCGATCGATGTGGCGACACAGGTGACGGACCAACTGCGCAGCACCGGCAAAGTGACACGCGGGCGCATCGGCGTGACGATTCAGGAACTGACGCGCGAATTGGCCGAATCGTTCGGTTTGAACAAACCCAATGGCGCGCTGATCAGCAGCGTGGAAAAGGGCGGGGCGGCCGATAAAGCGGGCATCGAGGCCAGCGATGTGATCCTCAAATACGACGGCAAACCGGTCAATAGCTCCAGCGATCTGCCGCGCATGGTGGCGGCGACCAAGCCGGGCAGCAAGGCGGTAATTGAATTGTGGCGCAAAGGCGAAGCCAAACAAGTCACCGTTGTGATCGCAGAGATGCAGGAAGACGGAAAACTGGCGCGTGCCGGCAAGAAGCTGGCAGACGAAGTGGGCGAAATGATCTCGCGTCTGGGTATTGCCGTCAGCGAATTGACCAAAGAGCAATTGCAAGACCTGCAAATCAATGGCGGTTTACTGGTTGAAGATGTCAAAGGCTTGGCGGCACGCACCGCCGGCCTGCAACCGGGTGATGTGCTGCTGTCGATTGGCAACATTCGAATCCGCTCGTTGAACCAGTTCAACGAAATCCTCAAACAGGTCCCCAAGGGGCGCAACGTTGCGTTGCTGGTACGGCGCGGTGACAACGCCTCATATGTGGCGATCAAGCTGGACGAAAAATAATCACAACCCCGCACGTCTCGCCCAAATCGGCTAGAATTCGCGCCTTGCGAAAACGCCGGTTTCGGCGGGATTTTTATTATTTAGGCACTCATGCAGCATATCCGTAACTTCTCCATCATTGCTCATATCGACCACGGCAAATCCACACTGGCAGATCGCATCATCCAATTATGCGGCGGGCTATCTGACCGCGAAATGGAAGCGCAGGTACTCGACTCCATGGACTTGGAGCGCGAGCGCGGCATTACCATCAAGGCGCAGACTGCCGCATTGTCTTACCAGGCGCGCGATGGGCAAGTCTACAACCTCAACCTGATCGACACGCCGGGGCATGTGGACTTTTCCTATGAAGTGTCGCGTTCGCTATCGGCCTGCGAAGGCGCGCTGCTGGTGGTGGATGCCTCGCAGGGCGTGGAAGCGCAGA
>CAZMWC010000055.1:0-10294 GCA_964569805.1 uncultured Gallionella sp. | reverse complement strand
GCGCCGGTTGCCACGGCAAGCCCGAACAGCATGCTGCCCGTCAACAATGCATAAGCCATTTTTTGTTTCATGAAAATCTCCTCGTTCTAAAAGTCTGAAAACCCTGGCGCTAACCATTACTCGCACTAAACCTCGATCACACATAAACACCGGGGCCTTCCGACCCCGGCGAGACACAAGCACCCTGCCTATTACTTGAAGCTATAGGTAAGCGAAGCGCCGATTGCATGCACCGTGTAGTCCGGGCTGGTTATCCCGCTGCCGATGAAACTCGTGGATGAAGTGAATCCTTGCCCGTCCCACGCCCAGTCGGTAGAGTTGTAGTCCTCATAGGCATATTTCACATTAAGCAACAGATCTTTTTGCACCTTGTACTTGCCGAACAGCTCCAGCCGATTGAGCCGTGAGACCGCATCGGGGACGGGCCGAATGGTGGTAAGGAGGTTGCCAATATTACTGAAACCGGTCGAGCCTTTTGTGTTGGCATGCGTAAAATCACCGCCCCATTCATATTTGCCGCCGGGTTTGACCCGGAGCCCCAGCCCCAAGGTCATCGAACGATCGGTGCGGGTAGTCATGCCGGTCAACGGATCAAACGCTGCGGTATTGTTCTGCCGGTCGAGAGTCGTGATTCCCGCACCCGCGTTGGATGCGCCGTTATGGCCGTTCTGTTCGGTCGAGTAATCCTCGAAGGAAGCGAAGAATAGCCCGCTCACCGTATTGGTGGCCATCAGGTTGGCATCAAAGTTGGCGGTCCAACCAGTCGCCTCGTCCAAGCCGAAGCCGGCTTCGGTATCGGGGTATTTTTCCTTGTAATAACTGGCACCAAATTGCAGATCCAATTTTTCACTGGGCGAGATATTGGCATATGCGCGCAGCTTGTCACGCTTGCGGTCGGCCAAGAAAAACTTCCGCAACGCCGGCGTGTCGAGGAACGGTATAGTTGCCTGCGAGGTCGCCGATGCCACACCCGTACAGGTCTCCACTGCACCGGTAATCGGGTTTACATAGGTGTTCGGCGCGACGCACAGGCTATTCAAGTAGGCCGAGGTATAGGTGGAAAACAGCGGAGCCGCGCCGTTATATGGGTCGGCATTCCGATCGGAGTGGGCGTAGGCCACCCCGCCGGAAGCCGTTTCGCTGAAGCTGTGTTTCACTTCGGCCTTGACCGTATGCTCCTTGTCGCCGGCAGTTGGCTCGAACGTGTGCTTGATTTTATCAAAATCATAGCCCAGCTTGAGTTTGGTGGCTTTTGTCAACTCGTAGTCTATGTCCGCAAAGAACATCTGCTGGGTTTTGCTGAGCGGTGTGTTGCGTCTGGTGTTGCTCGCGCCAACGCCCCCTGCATCGCGATCAGCGGTGATATAGGCATAGGTGTTAATCGGAGTGCGATTATCACGGTCATCGTACTTGTAGCCGGTGGTGAGCGCGAGATTATGCGTCAGCTTCGAGTTCAGCTTAATGTCCATATGCGTGTTATTGATTTTGCCGTTGAGCGAAAGCGTCGCAGGCATGGTGCCGCCGGTGGAGTAAGGCAGAAACGCCTCATTCTGCGTCATGCGACCAAAGCTCAAGTTGCCGCTCAAACGTGTCGCCTTGCTGAAAGTATAACCGCCTGCGGCGCTGACCTGATGGAACTGGTTGTCCGGCATCTGCCCGTGACTACCGGTCGTGTTACCTGTTCCAGTATACAAATTATCCCATGTCAATGAGCGGTTGGCATTATTAAACAGCGAGGTGTGATAGCTAACTTGCGCCTGCAGCTTCTCATCGGCATAACGCGCCACAGCATCAAACAATTCTGTCTTGTAGTCGATCGGCTCGGGCGCAAGTGCCGTGCCGCGGCTACCGCCGGTGCCGATCTGGATCGGTATTCCGGTGAGTTTGGTGCCTTCCTTTTCCTCGTGTTTATAATTCACCGCGACATCCCAACCGCCGACGAGTTGCTTGGTCAGCCCAAATGCCGCCGACTTGCGCTCGGTTTCGACATTAAAACGCTTCATATTGGCCGCCAGACCAGCTATTGCGGCTGTGGTAGCACCATCCGTTATGCCGGCAGGCTGGGTCAGTCTTGCTGAGCCTGCGCCATCGTAAGGTGTCTGGTAGCTGTCGCTATGCAACTTGGACAGCTCACCGTATTCGAAACTCAACCCGTAGTTGCCCTGTTCGCCCCCCATGACTTTGATGTCACGGGAGCCGCTCAATCCCAGATTGCGCCCGATGATTTCCAGATAGCTGGCATTGTTGTCACCGCGTTTGTTTACCTGGACGTTGCCGATCAGGTAGGCGCCGGAGTCTTCCAACCCACGCCCATAATCTCCAAACTTGTAGCTGTCATCCGATATGTGGCCGACACCTATTTCGACATTACTGTCCGGAGTAACCAAGCTGCGCAGGTCGTCATCTTCCGCTTGAGCCACCAGTGGGGCAGAAAACCCAATGGCCGCGATGGAAGCCGCCAGGATGGTGCGGCTGAAGCGCTTTTCAATTGTATGTTTCATTATGTGTTCTCCCTGTATCTTATCGAGCAAAACGTGCGCCGGATGGGTGGTTGCTCCCGTGGATCTGGGTGTGGCAGTTCAGGCAGGATTTACCCACCATCTGCGGTGCCGCCGCAGTTCCCGTTGGCACGCCCAAATCGGTACCGTTACGGATGCCCGTGGTCGAGTGGCCGCCCGCAATGTGGCACGAGGCGCACAAGTAAGGCGGACGATTCTTCAACAGCGCGGCATTATTGGAGCCGTGCGGGGTATGGCAGTTGGTGCAGTTGTCGCTGACCGGCGGATGCTCCCAGAGGAACGGGCCGCGTTTTTCGGCATGGCAGGTGAAGCAGGTTTCGCCCACGGTGTTCTTGTGCAGCAGCTTCGGGCCGCTGGAACCATGCGGGTTATGGCAATTCGAGCAAACTACTTTGCCTTCCTGGATCGGGTGATGCGACTGGCGATTTGATTGGGCGCGCTGCTCCTTGTGGCAGGAGTAGCAAACCTCGGTCTGGGTGGCTTTTTCGCGCACCTTGTCATGCTGGTTATGCACCTTGTGGCAAGTCGTACAGGCAATATCCTGGCCTTCGTGCTGGCTACCTGCCCATTGCATGCGGTTGCCGCCTTTATGGCAGCTCAGACAGGTGTCGTTACGCACTTCGGCCGAAGTGGTTGTACCCTTGGTGAAAGTCCGGTCCGGCAAGGGCCGATTGCCACCCTTGTGATCAATATGCCTGGCGCTCTCGCCATGGCAATTGGTGCAGGTCGGCGTGCGGCCGTCGCCCGTGGCACCGTGACGTGTCTTGCCGATGGCAAGCACGTCTTTTTCATCTTTATCGTGGCAGCTCGTACACTTCGCGTCGCCCTTGAGCACAAGATCCTTGCCCTCTCCGGCCTGCGCCGTTGCTGCGACACCCAGCGCCAAAGCCATGCCAAGCAGCATGGCGGCAAAAGAATGTCTTGGATATTTCTGTTTCATCACGTAATCCCCCTGAGTTGTTGTGTTGTTGCTGTTGTGCTATCTCTGATGCCGTTCAAGCTTTTTACATCTAGTAACAACTATCTTTCCAGCGGGCATAGTCTGTCCTAGCGGCCTATCACAACATTGCAATACCTTGCATTTTCTTGGTGAATTGCACTCTTGAATCCTTTGTCACCAATGTAATTGCACTGCGGGAAGCGCCCAGGGGAAATAGGCTGGCAATTCGAAAGCGGGGGGCTTTATCCAATCGCACCATTGCAAACAGGTGCCGACGGCAAGGCGCAATTGTTGGCAGGCATCGGAACTATCGATGCAATTGAAACGCGGAAAGTATTTCGGGGGGTATTTCTTTAAGGAAAACGCAGATTTATCCTAAAAACCGCAGTTGATGATGAATGTTGTGCTTATCCAAGATGTTGCGTTGCTCTTGTAGGTGCGAATTTATTCGCACATAAGCTGTTGTTCGTGCGAACGAATTCGCACCTACATACCCATCAACTGCGTTTTTTAGGTTTATTCAATCACTGCCGGGGCAGTAAAGGCATAACCAACCTGATGTGCGGTCTTGACCGGCAGGGGCTGCCCCAGAGTAGCCATGCATTTCTTTCGCAGGCGGGCAAGCATGACATCCAGCCTTTCATCACTATTAAAAATGCGGGTACCGATAATTTTATCGGCAATCACCTTTCTTGAGACTGTTTCACCATTGGCTTCGAACAGACATTTCAGCAGAAGGAATTCCCGCGCAGTCAGGTTAAGAACTTTTCCATCCGGCCCGGTCAGGTACCAACCTTGCTTTGCAAGGTGCCAGAACCCGGCTTTTGGTTGTTTCTTCCGCATCTGCCCCATTGCAGGTTCGGTAGCGGGGGGCGCTCGTCTGCCGACAGCTTCGATATTGGCGACCAGTTCGACCAGATCGACCGGTTTGACCAGATAACGGTCAGCTCCGGCCTTCAAACCGACAAGGCGATCGCCCAAGGTATCGCGGGCGCTGGTGATGATGACTGTCAGATTGGGCAGTTCGCGCAAATGGTGTGCGACACTGATCCCATCTTCGCCCGGCAAATTGATGTCGAGCACGACCACATCAACAACATCGGCCGTAAATCGCCTGTAAAAATCTTCTGCGCTGCGAACACCCCATACGGGATAACCTTGCATTTGCAGGTATTCCAGTATGCTGTCCCGCAGGTCAGCATCATCCTCAACGACAGCGACACGAGTTAACATTTCATGCATGTGCGACACCATGATGTTCAAGGTTATTCTTTCCGATCACGTGCAAAAGTTGCACTTCAGAGCTGAATCCACCTTTGCAAAGTTTAGCGGGAGCGTTACTGTGGCATGCGCCCCTTCCCCTTCACGGCTTTCCATTTCTATGCGGCCACCATGCAGGGTGGTAATTTTGTGAACCAGCGACAAGCCCAGCCCTACACCGCGGGCGGATTTGGCTGCCCGTCCACGCATGTATTTCTGAAAGACGTAAGGAAGTTCGTCGGCTGGGATGCCCTGCCCTTGGTCGATTACTTCAAAACTGCAAGCTTGTGCAGTGTGTTTGATGCACAATCTGACTTCACTCCCGGGCGGAGAATATTTAATGGCGTTGCCAAGCAGATTGAGCAGCAGGATATTCAGCAAGTTCGGGTCGGCATTGAGGAGCGGAAGGTCAGGGTCAAGCTCGGTGATGAGCAGATGTTTCTCGGAAAGGAGCTGGGCGTTTTCTACTACCGATGCCGCAAGCGCATGAAGGTCAATGGCGCAACAACGCAAAGTGAATGCGCCGTCACCCATCCGCCCTTCTATCAGGCAGCTGTCGAGAAAATTGGCCAAGCGGAATACCCCGCGCCTGATTCGTGCAATGATGGGAACCATATCGTTTTCTGCCGCCAGTTTGGTGCCAAGCAACTGGGATGCGGAGTCGATAACCGCAAGCGGTGAGCGATACTCATGCGAGATCATGGCTACGAGATGGCGCTGTTCGTCCAAGGCCAGCTCGGCGGCTTCCTTGGCCAGATGCAGTTCGATCTCCATCAGTTTGCGCTCGGTAATATCGCGCGCCACTGACAGGATGGCAGGTTTGCCGTCAAACTCAATAACGCAGGAATTCAATTCGACCAGAGTAGATATGCCATCTTTGCCCACTTGTGCCGTCTCGAAAACGAGTTCTCCCTGTTCCAGTATCGTTTTGATTCGCTCCGGTACTTTCGCCGCGTATTCGGCTGTATCAATGTCGGCCGGACTCAATTCCAGCAACTCTTCACGACTGTAGCCCAGGCGCGCACAAGCCGCGTTGTTGACATGAATAAATCGGCCATTCATGCCAACGATAAAAATGGCATCGGAAATCGAATCGAAGAGCGCGTAAAACCGTGCTTTCGCCTTGATGGCTGCCATCTCGGCCTGTTCGTGTTCGGCATTCAGCCGGTGAAGCTTGTTTTCCGCCTCGCGCTTGCGTTGATAGATCAGGCGAAAAAGATAAAACAGTGCAACAAACAGAGAGACTCCACCAAAGGCGGTAACCAGCCACAGCAGCAGCACGTCACGCCGCACGGCATCGCTTATGCCTTTGGCCGACCGATAGACCGCCACCACCGCCTTGATCTCGCTCCCATCACTACTCGACGGTTTGACTGTAAGCGGCACATAGAATTCAACCAGCGGGATGCTTGGCAGCGGGTCTTTTGCGTGCGCGGGGCGCGTGGTGGGATCGAAAATACCGCTGGGGGTTCCCGCCCAGACACGGGCCAGATGCTCGCTGGCCTTCGGCAGATGTTTGCCGACCATATCTTTCGCATCAGACCAGACGATGACGTTATCGGAATTGTAAAGCTTGAGGCGCACCACTTCCGGGATGCCCTTTAACGGCAAAAGCACATGCTCAAAACGCTGTTGCGAAGTAGCTGACGCGTAATCTTCAAAATCCTCGGCACGCAATTCTTCCAGCGCATCATGCAGCGCAAATGTAACAACCGTTTGCTTGACGATCTCCGCCTCGCGATCAATCAGAGCATCCTCGAAAAATTTTGATTGCGTGTAGCCGTTAGTAATAACCATGATGCCAATCAATAACAGGCTGACCAGCGTAAAGGTATGCAACGGGTTACGTGCAAACCTGTCGGTAATCCATGCTCTCATCGGCTCCTCGATTCATAAATTACAATTTCAGGATAACTTGCCAAACAGTTCATTTACTTGGCCTCTTTGCCGTATTACGCAGCAACCATGAATCATGGCTACAAAAATGGTGTGGGAACCCGCATGAAACAATGGTTATGTGTTTTACTACACACTGACTTATGAGTAATTTTGGTTTAACAGGCGACTATGTTCTCTGCGCTGCGAACATCACTTGATGAGATTCTCAATTTCCAATTTTCGGCTGCAATATCGCCTATTCATGGCTTCTGTGTCAATAAACATTAAAGGGAGCCTCTATAAAGAGGAGGCTTGTTAATGAGGCAGCAAATGCCGTTTTTCCCCCTAACATATAGGGGCAAAATTCCATCCGCCCTGTGATAAACCGCGCCTTCCAGGCATAAGGCAAGATTGAATGAATGGGTGAAAGCCTCCCTCCATCATTTGCAGTTATAATCGCCGCACTTTTGACCAACCATTTGCAAAGGAACACCATGGGATTTCTGGCCAACAAACGCATTCTGATCACCGGCATGATCAGCACACGCTCGATTGCTTACGGCATCGCTCAAGCCATGCACCGCGAGGGCGCGGAACTGGCCTTCACTTATCAAGGCGAGCGGGTACGCGGCCGTGTGGAAGAGATGGCCAAGGAATTTGGCAGCAACATGATTTTTCAATGCGATGTCAGCAGCGATGACGACATCAATCAGCTATTTGCCGACCTGGCTAAAAACTGGGATAGGTTTGACGGTTTTGTCCACTCCATCGCCTATGCGCCGCGCGAAGCATTGGATGGTGAATTTCTGGATAATTTCAGCCGCGAAGCATTCCGTATTGCACACGACATCAGTGCCTACAGTTTCCCGGCCATGGCCAAGGCCGCGCTGCCGATGATGGAAGGCCGCAAGGCCGCACTGCTGACATTGAGCTATCTGGGTGCCGTGCGCACCATGCCGCACTACAACTTGATGGGCATGGCCAAGGCCAGTCTGGAAGCCAGTGTACGTTATTTGGCGATGCAGCTTGGGAGCCAAGGAATACGCGTGAATGGCATTTCTGCCGGACCGATCAAAACGCTGGCCGCAGCCGGGATCGCCGATTTCGGCAAATTGCTCAGCTATAACGAGAAACATGCCCCGCTCAAACGCAACGTTACCATTGAGGAAGTCGGTAATGCCGCAGCCTTCCTGTGCAGCGATTTGGCCAGCGGCATCACCGGCGAGATCAGCTACGTGGATGGGGGGTTCAATACCACCGCGTTGGGCACAACCGAACCTTGATCCTAAAAAACGCAGTTAAGAGGTAGGTAGGTGCGAATTTATTCGCACGAACAAATGGTTATGTGCGAATAAATTCGCACCTACAAAAACAACGCAACGCGCTGGATATATACAACATTCATCACCAACTGCGGTTTATAGGCTGATTCCGCATTGCACCAGAATTTTTAACTCCCAAAGAAAACGCCACCTTTCGGTGGCGTTTTCTATTTACCTGCTGTTTACCTGCTGTCGGTCAAGGCTGCATTTTTGCCGCTTCAGGCAAATTCACCTTGATGTCCGCCTGCTGTTTCGCGTCCGTCAGGTAAGCACGGAACATTTCCTCTCCCACCATCTGGCGTAACTGCCGCACATAGTTAGCGCGTTTCGCATCATCGGCTTTTTCCGTATCTTTTACTGCGTCAACTCGCACCAAAGTGTAACCATTCTGCGCCGATTCCATCCCAACGAATTGCGGCAGCTTGGCGCTATCTACCTGAAATATCTGACGTACCAGCGCAGCATCGTCCAGCGTGCCGTGTTTTGCGCGTGTAATCGTCTGCGCGCTCCCCCACTTCAAGGCGGGTTGTTCGCCACGCTGCAATTGCTCAAGATTTGCCTTGCCTTGCTTAACCGCCAAGCTAACAGCCTGCTGGTGCAGTAATTTCTGCTGGATCGCATCTTGCACTTCACTCAAAGGCCGCACACTGGCAGGTTTGTGCTCAAGAATGCGGGCGGCCACCAACGTGTTCCGCGCAACTTCGATAGCGGGCGTGTTGCGTTTATCTTTTACCACATCCTCACTGAAAATCGCTTGCAGCATCTTTGTTGTCCAAAGTTCGTGCCCAGCATCCCCTCTCGCCAACCAGTCGCTTTGTTCAATTTTGCTACCCGCAAGCTCTGCGGCAGATTTGAGCGTGTCACTTTGTTCATAAGCGGCACTGCTGAATTTCTCCGCTAATTCTGCAAATTTATCGGTGGCTTTTTGCTGGCGCAATTTGTTCACGATACTTTCACGCGCCTCCTCGAATGGCAGCAAACGAGTCGGTTTGACCGCAACCAACTTGATAATGTGATAGCCAAAATCCGTCTTAACCAGCTCACTTATTTCGTCTTGTTTAAGCGTAAAGGCAGCATCTTCAAACGGTTTGACCATCATGTTGCGGCCAAAAAAACCCAGATCGCCCCCGTTCGTGGCTGAACCGGGGTCTTGTGAATTTTTTCTGGCCAACTCCGCAAATTTGGCAGGATTCTGCCTGACCTGTTGCAATAACTGTTCAGCTTTGGCCTTTGCCGCATCCTGTTCTGCCTGCGGCGCTTTAGCGGCGACAGTAATCAAAATATGCGCGACACGGCGCTGCTCCGGGTCACCAAAATCTGCATGATGCTCCTCGTAATATTTCCGGGCATCTTCTGTATCAATGTTAATCTTCGCCATCAAATCATCTGCTGAAAACTTCACGTATTCAACCTTGGCCTGTTCCTGTACCTGAAATTCCTTCTGGTTCTGCTCGTAATACCCCTTTAGCGCAGCCTCATCCACTTTTACTTGAGCCATAAAAGGCTGAAAGGAGATGGGCGATATACTCACCGTCCGTTGCTGTTCATTCAGCCCTATCACTCTGTCCGCGATCGTATTTGATGCATAACCGCTTTGTGTATACGCCTCACGCAACTGCTGCCCAAGCAATTCGTCCCGCAAACGCGCCTCAAACATCGGTGGAGACATACTCTGCCCTGCCAGCAAAGTCTCATAACGTTTCTTGTCAAACTTTCCATCCACGCGAAAAGCCTCAATACCGGCAATCACTTGAGCTATTTGCTCATCTGTCACAATCAATCCGGCAGCTCTGGCGCGATCGATCAGCAGGCGCTGTGCGATTAAATTGTCCATTACCGCACGTTTCATCTCGGCGCTGTCAAACATTGCCGCATCGAATTTATCACCCAGCATCTGACGCATCCGGTCTTGTTGCTGACGTATAGAATTTTCAAATTCTTGCAGGGTAATTTTTGAGCCGTTCACTGTCGCAGGAGCTTCCCCGTCACCCGATCGCTGGTACGAATCCACACCCCAAAATGCAAATGGCAAAATGATCAGCGCCAATACAATCTGCACCAATCGTTTTTTTTCACGGACAAAATCAAACATAGCTAACACACCCAACTGTTGATTTGGAATAACTGGTGTCGCGAACCGGAAATAACGGGGCAAATGAAGCGGATGGATTTTTTTGCCAGGCAAGGCGCAGACCAGTAGCCGTATGGGTTGTACGGCAATGGGATGCAACGCGGCATGGCGGAAAAAGATGCCGTTTCATGTTTCGTTATTTCCGCTTCGCGACACCAGATATAAAAAAAGGCGAACTTGCGTTCGCCTTTATTTGGCGGAGTGGACGGGACTCGAACCCGCGACCCCCGGCGTGACAGGCCGG
>CAZMWC010000054.1:0-10365 GCA_964569805.1 uncultured Gallionella sp. | reverse complement strand
TGTTTAATTGACTGGATTCCGGCCTGCGCCGGAATGACGAAATAATGGAATCCGCCTTCTCCGCTGCCGACCTGTCTGCCATCTGGCTCACTTTCAAGCTGGCTACTGTCGTTACGTTCATTCTGCTGTTGATCGGCACGCCGCTGGCCTGGTGGCTGGCACGCACCCGTTGCGCGTGGAAGGGCGCGGTGGGTGCGGTGGTGGCGCTGCCCATCGTGCTTCCGCCGACCGTAATTGGATTTTATCTGCTGGTGGCGATGGGGCCGAACGGGCCGCTTGGGCATTTGACTCAAGCGCTGGGTATTGGCTTGTTGCCGTTCACGTTCGCCGGGCTGGTGATCGCCTCGGTGTTTTATTCCCTGCCGTTTGTGGTGCAACCGCTGCAAAATGCCTTTGAATCTATTCCAGAACGCGCTTTGGAAACTGCCGCCACCTTGCGCGCGTCGGCGCGGGATACTTTTTTCAGCGTGGTGCTGCCGTTGTCCAAGCCGGGTTTTCTCACCGCGTCGGTGCTGGGTTTTGCGCATACCGTCGGAGAATTTGGCGTGGTGCTGATGATAGGCGGCAACATACCGGACAAGACTCGAGTGGTATCGGTGCAGATATATGATCACGTCGAGGCGATGGAATATGCGGCGGCGCACTGGTTGTCGGCGGGGATGGTGGTGTTTTCGTTTGTGGTGCTGCTGTTGCTCTACACCTTTAATCCAACGGGGCGGCGCAAATGATCGTGCTTTGCCTGTGCGGGCGATTCATGAATCGCCCCTACATCACTTCCATCAGACCGGGCGGCGTAAATGATCGTGCTTTGTCTGTGCGGGCGATTCATGAATCGCCCCTACATTACTTTAACCCGACGGGGCGGCGCGAATGATCCATGCACGCTTCAAACTTGCACATCCCGGCTTCACGCTGGAAGTGGACACGCAACTGCCGCTGCGTGGCGTGACTGCTTTGTTCGGCCCGTCCGGCTCCGGCAAGACTACGCTGCTGCGCTGCATCGCGGGGCTGGAACGCGCTGCCGGGATGTTGAGCTTGAACGGTGAGGTGTGGCAGGATGACGCGCGGTTCTTGCCCACACACCAGCGACCGCTGGGTTATGTGTTTCAGGAGGCGGGCCTGTTTTCGCATCTGTCGGTGCGCGCCAACTTGGAATATGGCTATAAGCGCATCATGCCTGTCGAACGTAAAGTGCATCCCGAGCAGGTGGTGGAATGGCTGGGATTGGGCCGCCTGATCGAACGCAACGATCCGGCGCAGCTCTCCGGTGGTGAGCGCCAGCGTGTCGCCATCGGCCGGGCGTTGCTGACTAGTCCGCGCCTGCTGCTGATGGATGAGCCGCTCTCCGCGCTCGATGCCCGCAGCAAGCAGGATATTCTGCCGTATCTGGAGCGCTTGCACCGCGAGCTGGAGATTCCCGTGCTTTACGTCAGTCACGCGCTGGATGAAGTGGCGCGGCTGGCCGACCATCTGGTGCTGCTGGATCAGGGGCGCATCATTGCCAGCGGCGCGATGGCCGAGACGCTGGCGCGGCTCGATCTGCCCACTGCGCACTATGACGATGCAGGCGCGGTGATCGAGGCGGTGGTGGCGCAGCACGATGAGGCTTATCACCTTACGCAGGTAGATTTTTCCGGCGGTAGTCTGTGGGTCGGACGGGTGAACCAGCCTCTTGGCAGCCCGGTGCGCGCCCGCGTGTTGGCGCGTGATGTGAGTATCGCCACGCAACAGCCGCACGGCTCCAGCATCAGCAATATTCTTGCCGCGCGTGTCATCGAAATTTGCGATGAAGGGCCGGACAAAGTGAATGTGCGTCTTGCGGTTGGCGATTCGCAGGTGCTCCTGTCGCGCATCACGCGCCGTTCGCGCGACCTGCTCCACCTCACGGACGGGATGGAAGTATTTGCGCAGGTAAAAAGCGTGGTGTTGATGGTTTGAACCGGCCGGTTTGCGGTAATATGCCGCGCTACGGTGCGCAGGTTTGTGTTTGCGACAGTTTTTTGTGGTTTCTAAATTTATAACTTGTCAGGAGGATGGTATGGGTTCATTCAGCGTTTGGCACTGGTTGATCGTGTTGTTGGTTGTGGTACTGATTTTTGGCACCAAGAAATTGAAAAATATCGGCGGCGATCTGGGCGGCGCGGTGAAGGGTTTCAAGGAAAGCATGCGCACCGATGAGGAGCAGTCCAAGCAATTGAGTGAGGGCGGCCAGACCATTGAAGGCGAAGTGAAGAACAAGACCCATACCAACGTGTGATGGTTGTGCGGGGCATGTCTGGTGTTTATGCGGTGCGCTCGTTTCGTGGGGTGATAGATGTTTGATTTCGGTTTCTCCGAGCTGGTGGTGGTGATGCTGGTCGCGCTGGTGGTCATCGGGCCGGAGCGCCTGCCGAAAGTGGCGCGCACGCTCGGAAGCTTGTGGGGGCGCACGCAGCGCTACATTAACAAAATGAAGAGCGACATCTCGCGCGACATGGATTTGGAAGAGCTCAAACAGTTAAAAAATAAAATGCAGGGCGAAGCGGATTCCCTGCAACGCTCGGTGCGCCAGGTCACGCTGGATGTGGATAGTGGGGTCGCGAAGCTCAATCGCGACTTGGAGCAGACAGCAGGACAGGTGCAGGAACAGAAACCTGCAAAAATACCGGCAGGTGATACAAAATGAGCCGCTTGTTGATGCTCGTCGCCATTGCGGCTCTGGTTTACCTGCTGTTTAAATCTTATCGCAAAAATATTCCCCCGCAAGACAAGGCGCTGACCGAGGATATGGTGCGTTGCGCGCAATGCGGCGTGCATTTACCCAAAGGTGAAAGCGTGCAGTCGCAAGACCAATTCTTTTGTAGTACAGCGCATCGCGATGCCTATCTCAAGTAGGCATACGCCAACCCATTGAGCGTGATGGCTGACAGGCCAGCGACTGATTCTATTTCTGCCGCCGATTACTGGCGCTCCCTGAGTTATTTCAATTTGTACAGGCTGATTCTGGCCTGTCTGTTCCTCTTTCTCGCGGTTACCTTTGGCACCGCGTTGACGCTGGGCGATCGCAATTGGAAGCTGTTCTTTGCCGCTTGCATCGTGTACGCGGTAGCTGCGGCCGCTTCATTTGTTCTGGTCAAGTTGCGCCATCCGCGTTTTACGGTACAACTGGCATTGCTGATTGCCGTGGATATTGCCGGGCTGACGGTGATTTCCTATGCCAGTGGCGGCATCCAGAGTAGCGTCGGGCTGCTGCTGCTGGTCTCGCTGGCCTCGGCGGGGATGATCAGCCGTGGCAGGATCACTTTATTTTTTGCCGCGTTGGCCAGTATTGCCGCGCTGCTGGAGCACTCTTATGCGGTGCTGTACAGCGATGCGTTGGCGGCGCAATACATTCAGGTCGGATTGTTGTGCATAGCCTATTTTGCGGTGGCATGGCTGGCGCACACGCTGGCAAAATATGCCGTGGCCAGCCAGCAGCTGGCGCAGCGCCGGGGACACGACCTGGCTAGCTTGGCCGAAGCAAACCGTCTGGTGATGCGCGACATGCAGGATGGCGTGCTGGTGGTGGATGAGGAAGGTATGGTCATGCAAATGAACCCCAGCGCCGAGCGATTGCTGCACAAAAGCATTAGCGCGGGTAGCGCCTTGTCGGACAATTTTCCAATCCTGTTCGGGCAATATGCGATGTGGAAGCAGGCTGGCGAGGCGAGCAGGGACACATTGCAGTTGGGTGGGGGAGTGCAGGCAAGGTTGCGCTTTGTTCCCGTCGAGCGTGATGCGGCGCGCGGGGCAGTAATCTTTTTGGAAGATATGCAACGCGTACAGGCAGAGGCGCAACAGATCAAACTGGCGGCTTTGGGGCGGCTGACCGCGAATATTGCCCACGAAGTGCGCAATCCTTTGTCGGCGATCAGCTATGCGACCGAGTTGTTGCAAGAGGAGCAGAACGACGCACGGCAACAGCGGATGCTGAAGATTGTGTTGGATAACACACAGCGCATCAATCGGATCGTGCAGGATGTGATGCAATTGAACCGCCGCGACCGTGCGCAGCCCGAATTCTTTGAATTGGGCACGATGTTGCGAACATTTGTCGATGAGTTTTCGCTGGCGGAGCGCCTTGAGTCTGGCATAGTGGTCTTGTCAGACAGGTCTGGGAGCGAAGTTTTTTTTGACCGTGGGCACCTGCGCCAGGTGTTATGGAACTTGTGCGGCAATGCGCTGCGCTATGGCAGCAAATTGCCGGGCAGCGTGAGATTGACGATGGGTGTTGGTCTGAATGAGCGCGCGGTATTGACAGTGCAAGACGATGGCGCGGGCATTTCCGCTGAACATCAGGGTAAATTATTCGAACCATTTTTTACGACAGCCGAGGAAGGTACGGGATTGGGTTTGTATATTGCCAAGGAATTATGTGAGTCGAATGGCGCATTGCTGGAATACCAGAATGCGGAAGGCGTGGCGGGAGCGTGTTTTAAGATTACCTTCGGAAAGGTGCAGAAAAATGAGGGGTGACATAACCTGTAGCAGCCGCACAAAGAAAGCCAGCGTGCTGCTGGTGGATGATGAGCCCGACATTCTGGAGCTGCTGGAAATGACGTTGCTCAAGATGGGGCTGGAGGTGGATAAGGCGTGTAATGTGCACGAGGCACTGGAAAAGCTGTCGGCACGTCACTACAGCCTGTGCTTGACCGACATGCGGATGCCGGATGGCAGCGGCTTGCAAGTGGTGCAATACATCATACAAGGCAATCTGGATGTGCCGGTGGCGGTGATTACCGCGCATGGCAACATGGAAAATGCCATCACTGCACTCAAGGCGGGAGCCTTCGATTATTTGGCCAAGCCGGTTTCGCTGGATCAGCTGCGCACTTTGGTTAAATCTGCTTTGAATTTGCCACGTGTTGCGTCGGCCTCCGGCAAAATGTTGCTGGGGGGTTCGCCTGTCATGCAGAAAGTGCGCGATTTGATTGAGCGTGTAGCGCGCAGCCAGGCACCGGTGCATATCAGCGGAGAATCGGGCAGCGGCAAGGAATTGGCGGCGCAGCTTATCGTGCAAAGCGGTGCGCGCCGCGACCAGCCGATGATTACGGTGAATTGCGGCGCAATACCGGAAAATTTGATGGAGAGCGAATTCTTTGGTTATAAAAAAGGTGCGTTCACCGGCGCAGACAAAGATCGCGATGGTTTTTTTCAGGCAGCGCATGGCGGGACCTTGTTTCTTGATGAGCTGGCTGATTTGCCGTTGGCCATGCAGGTGAAATTATTGCGGGCGATACAGGAGAAACGTGTGCGCAAGGTGGGCGCAACCAGTGAAGAGCCTGTCGATGTGCGCATTATTAGCGCGACCCACAACGATCTGGCAGAACGGATGCAGCAGGGCAAATTTCGCCAGGATTTGTATTACCGCTTGAATGTTATCCAGATACAAATGCCGGCGCTGCGTGAGCTGCGTGAGGATATTGCTGCAATTGCACAGCAGATGCTGGATCGTCTGCGTGATGGGGTGTCGGCACAATTTTCGGATGAGGCGTTGTTGGCGCTGCAAAATTACGATTTCCCGGGCAACGTGCGCGAGCTGGAGAACATCATCGAACGAGCTTTAGCGTTGAGTTCCGGTGGCGTGATAACGGCGCAGGATATGCAGCTCTCGCCCGAACAATCACAGCAATGCGATTCTTGTGGGCCAAACGAAAAATGCCCATTACCCGATTATCTGGATCGCATCGAAAAAGAAGCATTGCTGGAAGCGTTGCAGCAAACTGGTTTCAATCGCACGGCAGCAGCCAAATTGTTGGGGCTGACTTTTAGAACCATGCGTTATCGCATGGAGCGTTTAGGGATTAAAAACCCAAGCGGCGCAGATGATGCAGATTGATGCACAGGGGCTGCTGGTTGGCGCTGAATACACCCCGTCACCGAACTGTGACGACCGCGCGGCGGGGGCCATCGAGTTATTGGTGATACACAGCATCAGTCTGCCACCGGGTGAATTTGGCGGTGATGGAGTGCTATGCCTGTTTGCCAACACGCTGGATGCGGCCGCGCATCCTTACTATCAAACTATTGCAGGGTTGAAGGTGTCCGCGCATTTTCTGGTGCGGCGCGACGGGCATGTCGTCCAGTTCGTATCCTGCCTGAAACGTGCGTGGCATGCGGGAGAGTCTTGTTGGCAGGGTATGCCGCGTTGTAATGATTTTTCAGTTGGCATCGAGGTGGAAGGCAGCGACGCCGTGCCGTTTACCGATGCGCAATATGCCGCACTCAATCATTTGACCATCGCTCTTCGTGCGGCTTATCCGATACGCGGCATTGCCGGGCACAGCGATATTGCACCCGGACGCAAGACTGATCCGGGGCCGCATTTCGACTGGGCGCGTTATCTTGCAGGGCTGTGCCAAACATAGGCGTGACGCGGCAATCCGGGGAAATAAGTTTCTCATAAAGTTCGTGTGACATCATGCGCGATTTGCTTTCATCATATTCATATCTATGAATTGGCAGGGATATATCAGTCTTTTTGTAACTTGAAATACTTTTGTTGCCTACTAGAATTAGCGCCGTAGTCTAATGAAATTACTAAATGTAGTGGTTTCGGATTTTTGGTGTGGCTTTGATCCATGTTTGCAGTTGGCATGGATTAAGGTGTAGTGGCAGGTGTTGTATTTCGTTAACTTTCATTATTGCAAGGAGATTGAAATGGCAGCGACAAAGAAACCGGCAGTTAAAAAGGCAGCAGCGAAGAAACCAGCGGCTAAAAAGGCGGCTCCGGCAGCCAAGAAACCTGCTGCAAAAAAAGCTGTTGCGGCCAAAAAGCCAGCAGCGAAGAAAGCAGTAGCCAAGAAAGCGGTAGCAGCGAAGAAGCCAGCAGCTAAAAAGGCAGCAGCCAAGAAGCCCGCTGCGAAAAAAGCTGTTGCAGCCAAAAAGCCAGCAGCCAAGAAAGCAGTAGCCGCAAAGAAGCCAGCAGCGAAGAAGCCAGCAGCTAAAAAGGCAGCAGCCAAGAAGCCCGCTGCGAAAAAAGCTGTTGCAGCCAAAAAGCCAGCAGCCAAGAAAGCAGTAGCCGCAAAGAAGCCAGCAGCGAAGAAGCCAGCAGCTAAAAAGGCAGCTCCGGCAGCCAAGAAGCCCGCTGCGAAAAAAGCTGTTGCAGCCAAAAAGCCAGCAGCGAAGAAGCCAGCGGCTAAAAAGGCGGCCCCGGCTAAAGCTGTAGCGCCTGTAGTGGCGGCCAAGCCAGTAGCGCCTGCTCCTGCAGCTCCGGTGCGTCCGGCTGCAACATGGCCTTTTGTCACGCCAGGGATCGGCAAACCAAACTAACTCGGCTATGGCTGCTAACACGGAGCTTGTGTAGCGGTCATTTGCCTGGCTCCGTATGCTCTTTCTCTTGCATGTTTGCGGGAGAGGGTTGCGGAAATGGGGCGGCGTGCCGAGGGTAGACGGTCTGCTATTGGGTGGGTTTGACGCAGGGCTGTTCCGTCATTGGTGTTCCATATTCCGATGGCGGTTCGGGTCGGTTGATGATGGGTTTTTGGTGGGTTTGCGGCAGTTTTTGTGCACGTTAAATTTTGCGGGTGCGCAGGGCTACGCGTTCCAGATGGGTTTGCGCCGAATACGTCATCAGGTCACAGTTGGTGTGGGTGAAAGTGGGGTTTCGGCTCGACTGGTAAGCCGAATACCCTGGCTCGTATTGCGTATCCAAAATTTCTGGCCGGTCTGGGGAAATTTCGGGTTAAGCTAAACGATGAGCTTTTATTGCACTGACCTGCCCTATCAATCCGATGCTTCGTGCTATTACGCCGCGCTGGTTGGGTTGCCGTGGGCGGTATGGCTGGACAGCGGTGGCTTGGCGCGCTACGACATTATTGTCGCGGCACCGCAACGCACCATCGTGATGGATGGCAAGGCGGTATGCGATGCCCCATTTGCGTTGCTGCGCGCTGAATTAGGCGCACGACTTGCGGCAGTAAAAGACGTGCCATTTGCCGGTGGTGTGCTGGGTTATTGGGGCTACGACCTCGCACGGCACATGGTGGCTTTGTCGAATGTGTCACAGGATACCGAACGGATGCCGGACATGGCGGTCGGTGTCTACGACTGGGCGCTGGTGCTGGATCATCAGCAACGTACTGCGCGGTTGGTATCGCATCAGCGATTCGCTGAAACGGCAGAGTTGTTACCACAAATATTGCGCCGTTTGCAAAGCGCGCAAGCACCTATTTGCGATGACTTCCGCGTGAGCGGAGCGGTCGTGTCCGACTTTACCCAAAAAAGTTATGCGACCGCTTTTGCGGCGGTGCAGAATTATTTGCAGTCGGGCGACTGCTATCAAATCAATCTTGCGCAACGCTTCAGCGCGCATGCCGATGGCAATGCCTTCGCCGCCTATCTTAAGTTGCGCCGAATAAGCCCGGCGCCGTATTCCGCATTTCTCGATTTACCGCAAGCGCAGATATTATGCACTTCACCGGAACGCTTCATCAGTGTGCGCAACGGCATGGTGGAGACCAAACCGATCAAAGGCACACGACCCCGTAGCACTGATGCCGTGCGCGACCGTGAGCTTGCCAACGAGCTGCGCCACCACCCCAAAGATCGTGCCGAAAACTTGATGATCGTCGACCTGTTGCGCAACGATCTGGGAAAGAGCTGCATCCCCGGGTCGGTGCGGGTACCCAAGATGTTCGAAGTGGAGAGTTATGCCAACGTGCACCACCTGGTCAGCACGGTGGAGGGCAAGCTGGCGCCGGGGAACGACGCGCTCGACGTGCTGCGCGACTGTTTTCCCGGCGGTTCGGTCACCGGCGCACCCAAACTGCGTGCCATGCAAATCATCGAGCAGCTTGAGCCGCAGCGGCGGGGAGTGTATTGCGGTGCCATCGGCTACGTTGGCTTCGACGGCAACATGGACAGCAACATCGCCATTCGCACACTCGTTTATTCTGAAAACATCATCCGCTGCTGGGCGGGCGGCGGCATCGTTGCCGATTCGCAATGCGGCGCAGAATATCAGGAGACGATGGATAAGGCATCGGCGATGATCGAGCTGCTGCAAGGGTATGGGGGCTTGCTGAAGAGCACTTCGCCGGCAAAAGTCGGGTGAGTGGAATTAGAGCGAAGGTTCCCAGAAATACATTGGCTTGCCACAAGTCAGGCAAGTGTCGTAGAATTCGCGCCCTTTCGCTAGGCAAATTAACTAAATAGGTTTTATATGGTCATTATTCGTCTTTCCCGTGGCGGTTCCAAGAATCGTCCGTTTTACAATGTAGTTGTCGCTGATTCGCGCAACCGCCGCGATGGACGTTTCATTGAGCGCGTTGGTTTTTACAATCCGCTCGTATCGGAAGGCCAGGAGTCGCTGCGCCTGCAGTTGGAGCGTGTCAGCCATTGGCAAAGCAAGGGTGCGCAATTGAGCGACACCGTTGCACGATTGGTCAAGCGCGCCGGAGCTGCTGCAGCTTAATCGAGCGTGTCGCGCCAGACTGATGACACAACCCCCATGGTGATCATGGGGCGCGTGGCCGCCGCCCACGGCATCCGTGGTTGGATAAAGATACAGCCGTTCACCGAGTATCTCGATAGCCTGATGGGCTATCAGACGTGGTGGCTGGGTAACGAGCATGGGCCTTGGCGAGAAGCGAAGGTGCAGCAGTGCGAAGCGCACCACAAGACGCTGGCCGCGCTATTACCCGATTGCCCGGATCGAACTTCTGCAGAAAAGCTGAAAGGCTTACTGATCGCCGTGCCGCGCAGCAGCTTGCCGGAGCAGCGCGATGATGAGTATTACTGGTCGGACTTGATCGGCCTCGCGGTAGTGAATGAAGCGGGAGAGCCGTTGGGAACAGTAGCGAATTTGCTTGAGACCGGTGCGAACCAGGTGTTGAGCGTGCGGGGCGCTAACGGTGAGATGCTGATTCCGTTCGTGGCTTCGGCAATCAAGCAAGTGGATGTGAAGAACAAGACCATCCGGGTGGATTGGTCGGCGGATTACTTAAGATGATTTTTGATGTCATCACGCTGTTCCCGCAAATGTTCGATGCGCTGACGCAATACGGTATCACGCGGCGCGCGGCAGAACAGGGCAATTATGTTTTGAAGACGTGGAATCCACGGGATTTCACCACAGACAATTACCGCACCATCGATGATCGCCCCTACGGCGGCGGTCCCGGAATGGTGATGCTGGGCGAACCGCTGGCCGGCGCGATCAACGCAGCCAAGCAGCGACAGGCAGCCAGCGGCATAAAAAAAAGCAGGGTGGTATATCTGTCGCCACAAGGCCGTTTGCTTACCCACACGGTCGTCAAAGAGTTAGTGGCGCAAGCGGATGAAGGATTGATCCTGCTGGCCGGACGTTATGAAGGCATCGATGAACGCCTGATCCGCAGGATCAAT
>CAZMWC010000053.1:0-10410 GCA_964569805.1 uncultured Gallionella sp. | reverse complement strand
GAGGAATGAGCGAGCACGCGACGCAGCGATTCGCCCGCAAAATGAATTTATAGAGATTCCCTGATACTGGGGGTGGCCTTGGCTGGGTATAATGGCAGCGGAGAATAGTTGTTTGAGAATTCTAAATTTTGAAGGGGTGAGGGGAAATTCATGAAAATTAAATTATCACTGGTTTCTATTTTGATTGGCAGCATGGCGTTACCGGCATGTGCGGCAGAAGGTGTGAAGGCCGCGCCGCCGCACGTGATGGGACAGCCCGTAGCCAGCACTCCCGAGACATCACAACCCATAGCCAATGTTCAGGTAACAGAGCCATCTGTGGCGGCTCCAGTTGTTGCGCAACCAGACACTATCACCTCCGGTAGTGCAAGCACGCAACCCTCCCCGCCAGCAGTCACAAATAAGTCTCGATTGACTTTTATGGACTCGAAGCTGTTTGACGTAAAACTGGGCAAGGAACTGGAGTCCGGCAAGGATACCGTTGAGGTGAATGTATCGGGGCGCGTACCGTTGAGCAATATTCCCGGACGCATAGACCGATGGATGGTGAAATCTGCCGAGGAGGGTAAGGTAGAGTTGCTGCAAAGCGAACCGGCTCCCAAGACGCGTTTTATTTTTAGCCTGATACCCATGGTATTCAATGCGGTTGGTTTTATGAAAAATGTGCATGAGGATCAATTGTTCGATCATGCAAAAAATTACGACACAAAGATTTACTACAAAAAGGATGATTCTGGGGATACATTGATCGAAAAGATCGTGATGACCAAGCGTAAACCGTAAGTGAATATTTTTGTATTTCGGTGACAAGCACCCACCCCTATAAAAACCTATCCAGCAGTTTGCGGCTGTGGCTGTCCAGTGAGTCGATGTCGCGAATCAGAAAATAAACGCCCTGACCGTCGGCAATGAGCAGAGTAGTGTGTGCAAGGCGGCGGATGTGATCTTCAGCTTTGAGCACCAAGTCGGTGACACCACGATCCGTTTCCACCTGCCAGGTACTTGGCGTAGCGAAGCTGGAAACACGATTGATACGGCGAATTTCAGGCATGAATTCGCGCTGTGCCAGCTCTTCTTCGATCAGGGCGCGTGTTTTATCCGGCAGATTGGCCAATTTTTCCACCCATGCCAATTCATGACCATCACTGTCCACCAGAGAGAAGCCCTCATCAGGCGCAGCGATGGGAAAGGCGCGCACCGGAACGATGCCTTCATAGGCCTCACCAGTACATGAGGTGAATACCAGACATCCGGCAAGATTGCGCGTCAATTTGAATTCGTTCATGCGATAGCCACCTTGGCAGCAGCCTGAACATCAATGTTCCGGTCATCCAGATCGGTATCCACGTTACGCGCCTGCGCTTGGTAGAGCCGGTAATAAGCGCCTTCGCGCGCCATCAGTTCGTCGTGATTACCTATTTCGACTATCCGTCCCTGATCCAATACCACCAAGCGATTTGCTTTGTGCAGGGTGGACAGGCGGTGCGCGATGGCAATGGTAGTGCGGCCATGCACCAGGTTATCCAGCGCCTTCTGGATTTCTTTTTCGGTCTCGGTATCCACCGAGGCGGTCGCCTCGTCAAGAATCAGAATACGCGGATCGATCAGCAGTGCGCGCGCGATGGAGATACGCTGGCGTTCGCCACCGGATAATCCATGTCCCCGTTCGCCGACCAGCGAGTCATAGCCGTGCGGCAGGCGCAGGATGAATTCATGCGCGTGTGCGGCACGGGCGGCGGCAACAATTTCTGCGCGGGTCGCATCGGGCTTGCCATAGGCGATGTTCTCGGCGATCGAGCCGAAGAACAGGAACGGCTCCTGCAGCACCAGACCGATATTGCGGCGGTACTCGGAGATCGGCAGCGAGCGGATGTTCACGCCATCCACGCTGATTGCACCTTCTGTCACATCATAAAAACGGCACATCAGGTTGACCAGCGTGCTCTTGCCGGAGCCGCTGTGGCCAACCAATCCGATCATTTCGCCGGGTTCGATAGTCAGATTCAGGTTCTTGATGACCGCGCGGTTGCCATAGCGGAACCCGGCATCACGCAGTTCGATGCGCCCCGACACTTTGTCGAGATGCACCGGGTTGACCGGCTCGGGCACACTGGATACATGGTCGAGGATGTCGAAGATACGTTTGGTTCCCGATGCCGCTTTCTGTGTGACGGAAACGATGCGGCTCATGGAATCGAGGCGTGTGTAGAAACGGCTGATGTAAGCCAGGAAGGCAAGTAGCACGCCGACGGTGATCTCATTGCGCGACACTTGCCAGATACCGAACGCCCACACTACCAGCAGGCCGATCTCGGTCAGCAGCGTGACACTGGGGGAGAACAGCGACCATATCTTGTTGATACGGTCGTTGACCGCCAGGTTGTGCCGGTTGGCTTCGCGGAAACGTGATGACTCGCGATCTTCCTGCGCAAACGCCTTGACTACGCGGATGCCGGGAATGGTGTCAGCCAGCACATTGTTGACTTCCGACCAGACCCGGTCAATTTTCTCGAAGCCGGTACGCAAGCGGTCGCGGACGATATGGATCATCCATGCGATGAACGGCAGCGGCAGCAGCGTCACTAGCGCCAGCCAGGGGTTGATGGAGAACAGGATTGCCGCCGTCATCACGATCATCAGCACATCGGTGGCGAAATCCAGCAGATGCAGCGACAGGAACACGCAGATACGGTCGGATTCAGAGCCGATGCGCGACATCAGGTCGCCGGTGCGTTTGCCGCCGAAGTATTCGAGCGACAGACGCAACAGGTGGTCGTAAGTGATGGTGCGCAGATCGGCGCCGATGCGCTCGCTGACCAGCGCGAGAATATAAGTTTTTGCCCAACCCAGACTCCACGCCAATAGAGCCGAGCCGAACAGCCCCGCAAGCAGCAGCGCCACCATGCCGACATCGATCGGCGCGCCATTCTGGTAGGGAATCAGCACATTATCCATCAGCGGCATGGTGAGGTAGGGCGGCACCAGCGTGGCAGCGGTGGAGGCCAGCATCAACAGAAAACCGGACAGTAACTGCCACTGGTAAGGCTTGGCGAAACGCCACAGGCGCAACAGCGTCCAGGTTGAAGGCGGCGTTTCGGTTTCGATGTTGCAGCGCGGGCAATCTTCCTGATCGGCATCGAGCGGCATCAGGCACTTCGGGCAGAATTCCGGCGTATTCGTGCTGGCCGGTTGCCCGGTCAGGAAGCCGGCGAGTTGCTGCTCGAACTGTTTGATGAAGCGCAACGCGGCGGGATCGTGCATCAGTGTATAGAACCAGCGTTCCAGTCGCAGATCGCCGTCAAACAATTCGATGCAGCCCACGCCCGCATGATCGTGGTGCCGGAAGTTCAACCCGTCGCGGTACGAATATTCCGGGTCGACGTTTTGCCGGAGGCTGAACAAGCGGCGGTTGGTAATAACCAGCAGGCTATTGGCAAAATGCAGGTGCGCGTCAAGATTGACCTCCAGCCACGCTTTGATTTCTTCGGCATCGCATAGCTGTGACTGCACGATGGCATGCCATGCATCCGGCAGGTGTTTGCCCAAGGGTAAAGTCAAGGGTAAAGTCAAGGGTAAAGAAGAGAGGTTTGTATTGTTCACCGCGCCCGAGTTTACTACAATCAACAAACCTGAAAAATAGTTTTAATGGATAGTCTGGTCAACTCAAAGGGTATCGTTTGCGTTAGTGCACACATGTGCCGATCTTTCTTCTTTACACACCTTTAATTCACCCGTGCAGACTGATGGAGTTTCTCAAGATATTGCCTTTACGTGGGCCGAACATCTGGACATATCGCCCCGTGTTGGAGGTATGGCTGGACATCGGAGCATTGGAAGATTCGCCTTCTAATACCATCCCCGGTTTTTACGAACGTTTGCTGGCATGGATGCCTTCCCTTGCCGAACACCGCTGCGGTGTCGGTGAGCGAGGCGGTTTTATGCAGCGCGTGCGCGAGGGTACTTGGCCGGGTCATATTTTGGAGCATGTCACTATCGAGTTGCAAAATCTGGCTGGAATGCAGAGCGGTTTCGGCAAGGCGCGCAGCACCTCGGCACGAGGAATATACAAAGTCGTGGTGCGCTCGCGCAATGAACATGTCAGCCGCGCCGCACTGGATGCGGCACGCGATCTGGTGATGGCGGCGATAGAAAACCGGACTTATGACGTGTCGGCCACGGTTAAGAACTTGCGTGACATGGTTGATTCGTTGTGCCTGGGACCTAGCACAGCCTGTATCGTCAATGCGGCCATTGAACGGCGCATACCGTCAATCCGGTTGAACGAAGGCAATCTGGTGCAACTGGGCTACGGTGCAAGCCAGCACCGTATCTGGACGGCAGAGACCGATCAGACCAGCGCCATTGCCGAGAGCATCTCCAGCGATAAGGATCTGACCAAGAGCCTGTTGCAGGCTTGTGGCGTGCCGATCCCGGAGGGGCGTGTGGTTGATAGCCCGGAGGATGCGTGGGATGCCGCCGTGGAGATCGGTGTTCCGGTGGTTGTTAAACCGGTTGATGGCAATCACGGGCGTGGGGTATTCACCGAGTTGGTGACGCGAGAGGGAGTGGTTGCAGCCTATAAAGTGGCCATTCAGGAAGGCAGCAAAGTTATGGTCGAACGCCATGTGAGCGGTAATGAACACCGCTTGCTGGTGGTGGGTGGACGTTTGGCGGCGGCGGCGCGCGGCGAGGTCGCAGCGGTGAGGGGTGACGGCCACTCGACCATCGCCGAGCTTATAGAGAGCCAACTCAATAGCGACCCACGGCGCGGCGCAACCGAGGATTCCCCGCTCAACCTGGTGTTTCGCGATGGCGAGTCGGCGGTCATGCTCGAATTGGCGCGTCAAGGCTACACGCCGGACTCGGTACCCGCCGCAAATAAAGAAGTGCTGGTTCAGCGCAACGGCAACGTGGCATTCGATGTCACCGATCTGGTTCATCCGGATGTCGCAGCGACGGTTGAGCTTGCTGCCCGTATCGTCGGCCTCGATATCGCCGGTATTGATGTGGTCGCCGAAGATATCTCGCTCCCGCTTGATGGGCAACGCGGAGCCATCGTTGAAATCAACGCGGGCCCCGGTTTGCTCATGCATCTTAAACCTGCCGAAGGTAAGCCGCGCCCGGTAGGTCAGGCTATCGTCGCCAGCTTGTTTCCAGAAGGCGAAAATGGGCGCATTCCCATTGTCGGTATCAGCGGAACACAAGGCAAGACGCAGGTCGCGCGTATCGTGGCGAGGTTGCTCGAGTTTAGCGGCAAGCATGTCGGACTGGCTTGCAGCGATGGCTTGTATCTTGATCGGCGCTTGGTTGATAAATGCGATTGCGCCACCTGGTCTGCCACGCAGAAAGTATTGATGAACCGGGCGGTGCAGGCGGCGGTGATCGAAAATGGTGTCGCTGCCATCCTGTCCGAAGGCTTGGGATACGACCGCTGCCAGGTGGGTGTGGTCACCCATATCAACCCGGAAAAACATTTTGGCGAGTACTACATCGAGACACCCGAGCAGGTGTTCAACGTGTTGCGCACTCAAGTCGATGTAGTGCTTCCTGATGGAGTGGCCGTACTCAATGCCGGCGATCCACTGGTTGTAGAGATGGCCGGGCTATGCGATGGCGAAGTGATTTTCTTTGCGCGTGACCCGGCGCTTCCGGTCATTGCGGCACATCGGGAGCAGGGTGGCCGCGCCGTGTTGGTGGAAGCGGGCAGTATCGTGCTGGTGACGGGGCAGGAGAGCCAGATTCTGGTTGAGCTGTCCGCTGTACCGATACTCGCGACTGCCAGCGCGGGGTTGCAGCTTGAATATGTACTTGCCGCAGTTGGTGCCGCATGGGCGTTGGGTATTTCATCCGAACTGATTTGCGCGGGAATCGAGACATTTGAAGCAGGGCAGCCTGGCGTTGAGCTTGCCAATACAAGGAAAAACGCCAAATGAACGTTTCACGTATTCGCGCTCTGCGCGGCCCCAATCTGTGGAGTCGGCATACCGCCATCGAAGCCATTGTCAGTTGTGCCGATGCAGAGTGCCGTATCGGCGAGATGAGCGGTTTCGAGGTCAGGTTGCGCGCCCTATTTCCGGAGATCGGCTTGTTGCAGCCGGCCGGTCATGCGGAAGCCATTTCAATGGCGCAGGCTTTGGAATTCGCCGCGCTTGGGTTGCAGGCACAGGCGGGATGCCCGGTGACTTTCAGCCGCACGGCCGCGACAATCGAACCCGGAACTTACCAAGTGGTGGTCGAATATAGCGAGGAAGCCGTTGGCCGGCGCGCTTTTGATCTTGCACAAAATCTGTGCCGTGCTGCCGTCGAGAATACGCTCTTTGATCTTGCTACCGCTTTGGCTCAATTGCGCGAACTGGATGAGGATGTGCGTCTCGGCCCCAGCACCGGAGCCATCGTTCGGGCTGCGGTGACGCGCGGCATCCCGTATCGCCGCCTGACCGAGGGCAGCCTGGTGCAATTCGGCTGGGGCAGCAAGCAGCGGCGCATCCAGGCAGCCGAGACGGACCGCAGCAGCGCCATTGCCGAATCGATTGCGCAGGATAAAGAACTGACAAAACGGTTGCTCGATGCAGCGGGTGTTCCCGTGCCCTATGGCAGGCCCGTATCAGATATCGAAGATGCTTGGGCGGCGATGAACGAGATGGGCGGCGCGGTCGTGATCAAGCCGCAGGATGGCAATCAGGGCAAGGGGGTGACAGTCAATGTGGTGACCCGTGAACATTTGGAGATCGCCTACGCCGCCGCCGCCGAGATCAGCTCGGAAGTGATGGTGGAACGGTATATCCCCGGCCATGATTTTCGTTTGCTGGTAGTGGGCAATCAGGTAGTGGCTGCCGCGCGCCGCGATCCGCCGCTGGTGATCGGTGATGGTGCGCACAGCGTTCGCGAACTGGTCGAACAGGTCAACAGCGACCCGCGTCGCGGTGAGGGGCACGCGACTTCGTTGACCAAGATTCGCTTCGATGACATTGCCATGGCAAGGCTGGATGTTCAAGGCTACACGGCAGATTCGGTACCGCCCAGAGGCGCGCGCGTCATCCTGCGCAACAATGCCAATTTGAGCACGGGCGGCACGGCGACCGATGTTACCGAAGACGTGCATCCCCAATTGGCGGCCAGCGCAGTTGCCGCCGCGCAAATGGTCGGCCTGGATATTTGCGGCGTGGATGTAGTGTGCGACAGCGTGCTGCGGCCTATGGAAGAACTGGGCGGCGGCATTGTTGAAGTGAATGCCGCACCGGGTCTGCGTATGCACTTGCAACCCTCGTTCGGCAAAGGTCGCGCAGTGGGGGAGGCGATCATTTCGACGATGTTTGCCGAGGGTGAGAACGGGCGTATCCCGCTGGTAGCCGTCGCCGGAACCAACGGTAAAACCACCACGGTGCGCCTGATTACGCACATTCTGGGTTGTAGCGGCCTGCGCGTGGGCATGACCAATTCGGATGGCGTTTATATTCAGGGCAAGCGTATCGATAGCGGCGATTGCAGCGGCCCCAAAAGCGCGCGCAACGTGCTGCTGCATCCCGATGTGGATGCGGCAGTATTTGAAACGGCACGCGGCGGGGTGCTGCGCGAGGGGCTGGCGTTCGACCGTTGCAACGTGGCCGTCGTCACCAATATCGGCATGGGCGATCATCTGGGGCTGAACTACATCAACACGGTGGAGGATCTGGCCGTGGTAAAACGGGTAATCGTGCAGAATGTCGCTTCGGATGGCGTGGCGGTACTCAATGCGGCTGACCCGATGTCAGCCGGCATGGTCGGCGCATGCCACGGCTCGGTGATATTTTTTGCTGTTGACCGACTGCACCCGGTGTTATCCACGCACCGTGCCTTGGGGCACCGCGTGGTATGCATCGACGGCGGGCAGCTTGTGGCGGCGCAGGATGCCGTTGAGCACCGCATCGATCTTGCGCAGATACCGCTGACCAGAAACGGCACGATAGGTTTCCAGATTGAAAATGCGATGGCTGCCACCGCCGCTGTATGGGCATTGGGTGTGGATTGGGAAATCATCCGCAGCGGGCTTGCCTCGTTCGTTAACGATGCGCAGACGACACCTGGCCGGTTCAATTTTTTCGACTATCGCGGTGCGAATGTGATCGCGGATTATGGGCACAACCCCGATGCGATACAGGCGCTGATTCCCGCCATCGAGAGTATCCCGGCGCGCAGAAGGCTGGTTGTCATCAGCGGCGCAGGTGATCGGCGCGATATTGACATCACTCGCCAGACCGAAATGCTTGGCGATGTCTTCGACGAGATCATCCTGTATCAGGATCAGTGTCAGCGCGGCCGTGCCGATGGTGAAGTGCTGCATCTATTGCAACAAGGTCTGGCCCACGCCAAGCGCGCAAACAAGATAGATGAGGTGCACGGCGAATTCAGCGCAATTGATACCGCGCTGTCACGCCTCGAAGCGGGAGACCTGTGCCTGATTTTGATCGATCAGGTCGATGAGGCGCTGGCGTATATCACGCAGCAAACCGCCCAAGCACAAGCTGTCTGAACGAAACCGTGAAACTGGTCCAATCCCGCGACAATCCTCTGTTCAAGGAACTGCTCAAGCTTGCCGGCTCAACACGGCAGCGTAACAAGGTCAACCAGACTCTGTTGGACGGCACGCATTTGCTGGAGGCCTATCTGGATTCCGGTGGCAAGCCGCGACACATTCTGTTGAATGCCGCCGCATTGCACGATGATGAGATTGCCGCGTTACTCGTGCGTATGGGTGACATATCTGTTACGCAGCTGGATGACAAGTTATTCGCAGAATTCAGCGAGCTGAAAACGCCTACCGGCATAATCACCCTGATTGATTTTTTGCAGCCGGATGCGCCGGTTGCAAGCAGCCATTTCGCGTTGTTGCTGGAAGATATCCAGGATCCCGGCAATCTCGGTTCGATGCTGCGCTCTGCGGCTGCGGCCGGATGCGATGCGGTTTTTTTGTCCAAGAGCTGCGCCGATGCGTGGTCGCCCAAGGTATTGCGTGCCGCGATGGGCGGGCATTTTGTTTTGCGTATTTATGAGTCGCAAGATTTGTTGAACGTGGCTAAAAATTTCCCCGGAATGCTGCTGGCGGCCAGCCTGCAAGCCACGCACAGCCTATACGGCTGCGATCTGCGCGGCAATGTAGCGTTTATGATCGGCAATGAAGGAGCGGGGCTGTCTGACGCTTTACTGAATCTTGCCACACAGAAAATCACCATTCCCATGCCCGGAAAAATCGAATCGCTGAATGCTGCGGCAGCAGCAGCGATTTGTTTATTTGAGGCAGTGCGCCAACGTGCGGACGGGTGCATTTGAAAGTGTTGGTAATCTTATCGGTAGCGTGCGCTGTGCGCGCGTCTTTCGGTTGGGTTGTCGTGCGCACAGCGCACGCTACGCGCTGATGTGACGTAGGGGCAATTCACGAATTGCCCGGGCGATTCGTGAATCGCCCCTACCCAATACGCATCCCATTGCCGGTTGGCGCGATTGATGCCACATCAGTTTGAATCGCACCCTATTGCGGCACTCCACCCATGCTGTCCCGCTTAACCGCGTTATAATTCGCGCCCCCAATTTACAGAACCGATTCCATGACCGTTTTACTGTGGATCGTCGCCGCCAGTTTTGCCGGCGGCGTGCTGAGTGTGCTGTGCGCTGCGCTATTTGCGCTGAATGCCCGCCAAAACTGGGTTAACTCGTTGGTCAGCTATGCCATCGGCGCACTGCTGGGAGCCGTGTTTCTCGACATCCTGCCGGAAGCGATAGAGATGGGTAGTAGCGCGGCCGCAGTGAGCGGCACGGTATTGTTTGGCATCATGTTGTTTTTCACGCTGGAAAAACTGCTGCTGTGGCGGCATTGCCACCACGATCAATGCGAGGCGCACGAGCCGCATGAGCATACCGATCACGGCCGCAGCGGCACGATGATCATGATCGGAGACACGTTCCATAATTTTGTCGACGGCATCATCATCGCCGCCGCTTTTCTGACCGATGTGAATCTGGGCATCGTCACGTCACTGGCGATCGTCGCGCACGAAATCCCGCAGGAAGTCGGCGACTTTATGATCCTGCTGCATTCCGGCTACAGCAAGGCGCAAGCCCTGTTGCTGAATCTGGTATCCAGCTTGGCGATGCTGGCAGGCGGAGTGCTGGCCTATTTTGCTTTGCAGGATATGCGGGGTGCCGTGCCAACCTTGCTGGCGCTGGCGGCTGCCAGCATGATCTATGTCGCGGTGGCCGACCTGATTCCGGGGCTGCACAAGCGCACGCATTTGCGCGATACGATAGAACAGGTCGTGCTGATTGCATTGGGCATCTCTTCGATATTTGCGGTTCACTTTGCGGTGGGCGCTTAAGTAATGAACCTAAAAACCGCAGTTGATGATGAATGTTGTGCTTATCCAAGATGTTGCGTTG
>CAZMWC010000052.1:0-10498 GCA_964569805.1 uncultured Gallionella sp. | reverse complement strand
TGCGTGTCGCAGAACTCAACTTTGCAATCAAACAGTTGCTGGAAAGCAATGTCCCTTTGTTGTGGGTGCGCGGGGAGATTTCCAATTTGGTGAAGGCTGCCTCCGGCCATTATTATTTTTCACTGAAGGACGATCAGGCGCAGGTGCGTTGCGTCATGTTCCGGCACAAGAGCCAATTGTTGAGTAATCCGATCGGTAATGGTCAGCTCGTCGAAGTCCTCGCTGCCGCTACCTTGTATGAACAGCGCGGTGATTTTCAACTGACCGTGGAGCAGTTGCGCCCGGCAGGGTTGGGTGTGCTGTACGAGCAATTCGAGCGGCTGAAACAGTTGCTGGAAAGTCAGGGCTTGTTTGCCTCCGGGCGCAAACGTGCCCTGCCTGTCTTTCCCAAACGTATTGGTATCGTTACATCGCCACAGGCTGCTGCGCTGCGCGATGTGCTCACCACCTTGCGCCAGCGGCTGCCGAGCCTGCCGGCAGTGCTTTACCCTACGCCTGTGCAGGGCGCTGGCAGTGCGGAAAAAATCGTGCTCGCCATTCAACTTGCCAACCAGCGTGCTGAATGCGACGTGTTAATCGTGTGTCGCGGTGGCGGTAGCATCGAAGACCTGTGGGCGTTTAATGAGGAAATCGTGGCGCGCGCTATTGCCGCCAGTGCCATTCCCATTGTCAGCGGAATAGGGCACGAGACCGACTTCACCATCGCCGATTTCGTCGCCGACGAACGCGCTCCGACACCCACTGCTGCCGCACAACGTGTCACACCGGATCGCCATGCCTTGCTCAAGGGCTTGCGTGACGTGACCCAACATCTGCAACGCGCGCAGCGCAACCGCATGCAGAACACCATGCAGGCCTTGGATTATTTGCAGCGCCGCCTGGTACACCCGGCACAACAGTTGCAACGCCAGGCACAACAATTAGGGCATCTGCAACAACGTATGCAACGCGCATTTGCCTACCGCAAACAGCACAAACATTGGCAATGGCAATCCCTGACGCAACGGCTGCGCGCCGCGAGCAGCGATTTTGCGCGTCTGCGGGACAAGCAGGTTAATTTGGCGGAACGCTTGGACAAGGCGATATATGCGATGCAGGCACAGCGGTCAGGGCGGGTTGAAAATGCCGCGCAACATCTGGCCTTGCTCAACCCAAAGCAAGTTCTGGCGCGCGGGTACAGCATGGTGCAAGATGCGAGTGGCAGCGTGGTAATGGATGCGGGGCCGTTGGCCGTTGGCGCGGAACTGCGCGTTACTTTTGCCAGCGGATGGGTGCGAACCCGGGTGCAAGAGAAAGGGTGAAGCGTGATGGCGCTGTGATTTGCCTGAAAGACGATGACTCCGGCAATATTTAATCGGTTTATGCGCACACCCACCTTAAAACATGTGGAAAAAATGCCGCCGCCGTGGATTTTACCGGCAGCTTCATTTATCATGTCGCGCCGGTTGGCTCAAGACACAAACATTATCCGGCATCTGTTTGCATAAACTTGTGTTCGGTGCAACCATCGAGCCACTAATAATTACGGCGCAGCGTGTTGGCATGATTTCGATACGCGGCGAGCAGAGTATTAAAAGAATTGGCGGGTCTCCCCGCATTGCAGGGTAGCGAACCTGGTCAGGTCCGGAAGGAAGCAGCCACAGCTAATTACTGCAAGTGCCGGGGGTAAGGCTCGCCTCCCATTGTGAAGCTATTGGAGCATGTGATGAAGAAAATCAGTCTGCTGGTCAGTGCCTTGTTATTCAGTACGAGCGTGTTCGCTGTGGACGGTGTGTCCGTGGAATACGGTAATGGCGATGCAACCAATATGGCGCGTGTCGGAGCCAACTGGAAGTGGGACAAACAGTGGTTCACGGAAGGCAATTGGCTGGTGACCGGCTTCTGGGAGGCATCTGTGGGCCGGTGGGATGGCCATAGCTCTGCGGGTGACAACCAGACGATTACCGATTTGGGCATTACCCCGGTATTTCGCTTTCAGCAGAAAAACCCTTCCGGTTTTGCGCCATATGCCGAAGCCGCAATCGGCTTTCATCTGATCACTCCAACTTTCATCAATGCCGACCGCAAGTTCAGCACGGCTTTCCAATTCGGTGATCATATCGGTCTCGGCGTACGCTTTGGCGATCGCCAGCAATTTGATCTGGGGTATCGCTTCCAGCATCTTTCCAACGGCAGCATCAAGAAACCGAATCAGGGTATCAACTTCAATCAAATCCGTTTTGGCTACCAGTTCTGACGAGGAGTCACTTGTCAGCCACAACGGTCCTCGCGCGCAAATGGCGTCCTAAAACCTTCGCGCAACTGGCGGGGCAGGAGCATGTCGTCAGGGCGTTGAGCAACGCGCTCACCCAAAACCGGTTGCATCATGCTTATCTGTTCACCGGCACACGCGGGGTGGGCAAAACCACCATTGCGCGTATCTTTGCCAAGTCGCTGAATTGCGCGATCGGTATCACCGCCACACCTTGCGGCGAATGTAGCGCATGCAAGGAGATCGATAGCGGTCGTTTTATCGATCTGATCGAGCTGGATGCCGCCTCGAACACCCAGGTGGACAACATGCGCGAATTGCTGGAAAGCGCGCTGTACGCGCCGACCAGCGGGCGCTTCAAGGTATACATCATCGACGAGGTGCACATGCTGTCGAAGAGCGCTTTCAACGCGATGTTGAAGACGCTGGAAGAACCGCCCGCGCATGTGAAATTCATCCTTGCCACCACCGACCCGCAGAAAATTCCTGTCACCGTGCTGTCGCGTTGTTTGCAGTTCAACCTGAAACAATTGCCGCCCGCACTGATTGCGGGCCACTTGCAATATGTGCTGGAGCAGGAGCAGGTCATATTCGAGACGGGTGCTGTCGCACTGATCGCGCGGGCTGCGCAGGGCAGTATGCGCGATGCCTTGAGCCTGATGGATCAGGCGATTGCTTTCTCCGCAGGCAAGGTTGAAGAAGCTGTCGTGCATACCATGCTGGGCGCGATAGACCAGGGCTATTTATTTGGCCTGCTGGAGGCATTGCGCGGTCAGAACGGAATTGCACTGCTGGGGATCGCCGACAACATGGCTGCGCGCAGTGTGGCGTTTGACACGGCCCTGCAGGGGTTGGCGACGTTGTTGCATCGTATTGCGTTGGCGCAGACCGTGCCGCAGGCGATCGCCGACGATGAGCCGGAGCGGGCGCATCTGCTGGAATTGGCACAGGCGTTCACGCCAGAAGAGGTGCAGCTGTTTTACCAGATCGCCATCCATGGGCGCGACGAAATCGATCTGGCTCCCGATGAATATGCCGGTTTTACCATGACGATTTTGCGTATGCTGGCTTTCGCGCCCGCCAGAGACGGATCGCAGCCAGCCAAGGCCGCATCTGCTGCCGCGAAACCCATCGTCACGAAATCTGTTGCGGCAACCAACAAAGTTCCGCCAGCCAGTAAAGTTGAATCGGCCAGCAAGGCCGAATATGTCGCAGCAATGCCTGCTGCAAGCAGTGCAGACACATCGGGCAATCAGCCGGATTGGGGGGCCTTGTTGCAACAGTTAAATTTGCAAAGCATGGCGCAGCAGCTGGCGAAACACTGCGTGCTGGAAAGTTTCTCGGATGGGCAAATCACACTACGCCTATCGCAGGAACAGAAACAGTTGAACAGCAAAATGGCAACCGAAAAATTGCAGGCGGCACTAAGCGAGTATTTTGCCAAGCCGATGAAGCTGAATATCGTGCTGGGCAAAACTGAAATAACTACGCCCGCAGTGATCGAACAGCAGGGTAAGCAGCTCAAGCAGCGTCAGGCGAACGATTCGATCGCGCAGGATAATTTTGTGCGTGAGGCGCAAGCGGAGCTGGATGCAAAATTGATCGAAGAGTCAATTAAACCACTACAGTAAACACGGGAGGATGAAAAAATGATGAAGGGCGGATTGGGCGGATTGATGAAGCAGGCGCAACAAATGCAGCAGAACATGCAGAAGGCGCAGGCCGAATTGGCAACCGTGGAAGTAGAAGGCCAAGCCGGCTCCGGTACGGTTAAAGTGACGATGACCTGTGGGCATGAAGTACGCCGCGTGTTGCTGGATGACAGCGTGTTGTCCGACGACAAGGAGATGCTGGAAGACCTGATCGTGTTGGCGCTCAACGATGCGATGAAAAAGGCGGAGGCCGTCAAGCAACAACGCATGAGCGGGTTTACTGCCGGTATGGGGCTACCGCCCGGAATGAAATTACCGTTCTGATGGTGTTTCTGCCAACATGGTGATGCCCTCACATCTGGATGAGCTGATCGCCGCATTGCGTTGTTTGCCGGGTGTCGGCCCCAAGTCCGCGCAGCGTATGGCCTATCACCTGTTGCAACGCGACCGCACCGGCGCACTGCATCTGGCGCAATCGTTGGAGCGTGCCACAACGAATATCAGGCACTGCGACAAGTGCAATAATTTTTCCGAACAAGCGGTTTGCTCATTGTGCGCATCATCCAAGCGCGATGCCGATTTGTTGTGCGTGGTCGAAATGCCCGCCGACCTGCTGATGATGGAGCAGGCGCAGTGTTATCGTGGCATGTATTTTGTCTTGATGGGAAGGCTGTCGCCGCTGGACGGTATCGGAGCAAAGGAGCTGCCTTTCGATCGTCTGGTCAAACGCGTGCAGGAGCAGCCTTGCGAAGTGATTCTGGCGACCAACTTCACCGTGGAGGGTGATGCCACGGCGCATTATCTGGCAACCCTGTTGCGTTCTTACGGAGTCAAGGTTTCGCGCATTGCGCGCGGCTTGCCGGTAGGCGGCGAATTGGAACAGGTGGATAGCGGCACCTTGGCGCAGGCTGTGCTGGAAAGACGGGAGATGACGGCATGAGCGTGAATGAACAAGGCGAAAAATTGCAGAAGGTGTTGGCGCAGGCCGGGTTCGGTTCGCGCCGCATGATGGAAGAATGGATCGCTGCCGGACGCGTTGTCGTAAACGGCGAACCGGCCACCTTGGGGATGCGTGTAGTGGAAGGCGACTTGGTAAAAGCGGAGCGTCGCACCATACGTGTGGGTGAAAGAGATAACGCCGCGCGCGTGCTGTTGTATCACAAGCCGGAAGGGGAAATCGTCAGTCGGGACGACCCGGAGAAACGCGCCAGTGTGTTCGACAAGCTGCCCAAATTGCGCGGGCAGAAATGGATTGCTATCGGGCGCCTGGATTTCAACACCAGCGGTTTGCTGATCTTTACCACTTCGGGTGAATTGGCGAACCGGTTGATGCATCCGCGTTTCGAGGTGGAGCGTGAATATGCGGTACGCGTGCAAGGCAGCATGACTGAAGAGCAGGTGAAACAGGTGCTTCAGCAGGGGGTCGAGCTGGAAGATGGTTTGGTTAAATTTGAAAAACTTGAGGATCAGGGAGGCGAAGGTTTCAACCACTGGTATCGCGTGATGCTCAAGGAAGGGCGTAACCGCGTGGTGCGGAGAACCTTTGATGCACTGGGATTGCCGGTGAGCCGGTTGATGCGTGTGCGCTTCGGTATAATCCATCTGCCGCCACGCCTGAAACGCGGTATGACCGCCGAATTGGGCGAAAGCGAGGTAGCGCAGGTGCTGGATTGGGTGGGAATTACTGCCGACAAAGACGAACCGCAGCAGGAAGCGCCTATTTCCAGACAGTCCGTCACTCCGCGACCAAGCCGCGCACAACCCGTAAAGAACGGCCCTCGCCCCGCTGCTGCGCCAAAATTTATTCGCGGCATCGGCCGAACAACTACAGTAAAAGGCAAAACCACCACAAGACGTTGAGCATTACCGGAAGGCTGAAAGCTGAAATGGAACAGAGCGGCAATAAAACCATCATGTGCAGCGTGCTGTTTCTGGATATTGCGGAATATTCCAGAAAGTCGGTGGCTGGACAAATTTCGCTGAAAGCCAGGTTCGACTGCTATCTTTCCAAGGCCATCAGCTCTGTGCCGATAGCAGACCGGATTATTCTCGATACCGGCGATGGCGCGGCGGTGAATTTCATCGGCGATGTCGAAGATGCTTTGCGGACCGTGTTCAGCTTGCGCGAGAGCCTGCTCAACGAAGCCCCCGATGTTGACCCGCCGCTGCGGATGCGCATGGGCATCAACCTCGGCCCCGTGCGTCTGGTCATGGATATCAACGGGCAACCCAATGTGGTCGGGGACGGCATCAATGTGGCGCAACGCGTGATGGGTTTTGCGGAGCCGGGCCAGATATTGGCATCACGTTCATATTGCGATGCGGTATCGCGCCTTTCTCCCCAATATGCCGACTTGTTCCATTTTATGGGTTCGCGCACCGACAAGCATGTGCGCGAACATGAGGTGTATGTAGTCGGTCGCCCGGGTGAAAATACGACAGAGCTGATGGCCGCAACCCTGTTGGCAAAAGAGGATGACAAATCACCAGCACCAACATCGTCATCCGCCAATGCAGTCTGGAATACTGCCGTGGATGCCGCAATTGGAACCATCAAGCAAGCAGACCCAAAACAGCGCGCCCTGTACGCCGGTGTGTTTGTTGCCGCCATTCTGCTGGCTGGCGTGCTGCTGTTCAAGGTGAAAAATCAAGGCCAGCCGTCTGACGGTTCGCCGCAAACCGGGTCGACGCTAGCTGCCGCCCCCGCAATGCCCGCCAGCATTCCGCCGGATAGCACGATGACGAAAACAAGCTCCGCACAGCCCGATACCGGGGCTGGAGACGATACAAATACAAAAAAAGTTGTTGATGGAAAAGCGGGCGGCAAGAATGCAGCCACCAAAACTGGGCTATTACCGGCACAACCAAAAACCAAGGCAGTTGAACCAAATACTGACAAGGCACCACTTGCGGAAAAACGCGACAGTGTTCATGCATACATCTCTGTCATATGCAAGAATGACGTTGCGAAGGTGTTTGTGGATCTCGTTCAACTGGGGATTGCAAATCACGGTGGGGTGGTTATCCCGGTCTCGCCGGGTAAGCACGAAGTATTTGTGAATCTCGATAATGGCATTCTTAACCACAAACAAAAAATTGATTTACCGGCGGGAAAAACCGTGTCCATTGCGCCAAAATTTTGTGATTAGCAAAAAATTTTTAATTACCGGGTTGATGCAATTGGATTCGACAAAACAAGCTCATTCGGATGGAAATCATGATTAGCCAGTTGGGGCGCTATGAAGTGCTCGACGAGCTCGGCCAGGGCGCGATGGGTGTGGTCTACAAGGCAAAAGACCCATTGATCGACCGGGTGGTGGCGATCAAGACGATCAATCTCGGCCTTGCGCTGGATGAAAAGGAAGAATACGAAGGCCGCTTTTATCAGGAAGCTAAAGCGGCGGGGCGGCTCAGCCACCCGAATATCGTGACCATCTACGATGTGGGCAAAAGCGGCGATGTCGCTTACATCGCTATGGAATTCCTGCAAGGACGCGAGTTGCGCGATGTCATGAACGATTACGGCTTGTTGCCGGTCGATCAGGTGTTGGACATCGCGCATCAAGTGGCGCAGGGGTTGGCATACGCGCACGAGCACGACATCGTGCACCGCGATGTAAAACCATCCAACATCATGGTGGTGCGCGACGGGCATGTGAAAATCACCGATTTTGGTATCGCGCGCATGGCATCCTCGGCCGTGCATACGCAGACCGGCATGGTGCTGGGCTCACCGAAATACATGTCCCCGGAGCAAGTGATGGGCAAGACGATAGACCAGCGCTCGGATATTTTTTCGTTGGGCGTGATGCTCTACGAAATGCTGACCGGGCAGGCGCCTTTTACCGGCGAGAACGTCAATGCCATCATGTACCAGACACTGAACTCGGCACCGGTACCGCCCAATATGCTGAACCATTCGGTGCCGGAAATGCTCAATTTCATCGTGGCCAAAGCATTGGCCAAGAAACTGGAAGATCGCTACCAGCACGCCAAGGATTTTGCCGTTGATCTGCGCGCCTGCCGCGACACATTGCCGCGTTCAGGCCCGCAGGTAGATATATCGAAGCCACCAGCCGGAGGCGAAAGAAAATTACCCGATGCGGTCGCCATTACCGGGCGGCGCAATGTGGCGGAAGAAGATGAATTAAAGCCGGTGACAACCGTTGGTGTGTCGCAAGCTTTTGACTCTACCGCCGCGACCATGCGCCTGGCAGCTCTGACCGCTACCAGCGATGATGTCGATGAGCTGTCCCGGACATTAAAAATAGAGCGCCCGAGCGCGGATGCCATCAAACAATCTGCACCGCCAGCCAAAGTTATCCGCCCTGCCTCTCCTCCGGTGATTCAACCGGCCGCGCGCCAGAGCCGGGTGGAAACACCGGCCAAATCAGGCGGCAAAAACGTCGCACTGATTGTCGTCTTGTTGCTGATGTTGCTGGGTATTGCCGTAATTCTTGCTTTTTGATTCTTTTGCCATGGCAATCAGGCCTTCATTACGTCTTGCCTTGTTGCTGTTGTGGTTTCATCTGATGGCCGCAATCGCGGTGTATCTCACCGCCATGCCGTTGGCGGCCAAATTGGTGGTACTGGTAACGATCTCATCGAGCTTGGTTTACCACCTGCTGCGTGATGTTTTGCTGCTTCTTCCGCATTCATGCCGCGAGATTCTGCTTGATCAAAATAGCGTGTCGATTGCCATCCGAAATGGATCGCTCATTCAGGGCAGCATGGTGAACAATACCGTGGTTAGCCCGTTCTTTGTCCTGTTGCGTACCAAGGCGGAGGGATATCTCATGCCGGTTTCCTTTGTTATTTTTCCGGATGCTCTGGGTGCTGGCGCATTTCGTGAATTGTGCGTTCACCTGAAGTTTGCGTGCAATCCGCCCGGGTTGGAAAATAACAGCCAAGAAAATCACAGCAAAACCGATAAGGTTTCACCATGATCGGCAGCAGAAGTTAACCATCTTGTCGCCGCATCCAGATTGTCTGACGCTTTGCCGCTCAAGGGGCTATCCAGCCCAAAATCGTAGCCGCGAATACGTAGCAGGAAGGCTGGCGGCGCATCCTGCCCATACACCTGCCGGTAGGCATACAGCAAGGCATTCGGGGTCATGGCATGGCTGGTATAGCTGTCATCTTTAGCGGCAGCGATCACGGAAAAATCGAACGGTTCCGCGCATGACAGATCGGCATCAATAAACAGTGCTTGGGTGCAGGTAGCCAGATCGGTGACATGTTCGACTTGCAGTTGCATGTCATGCTGGCACTCGACATCCGCAAGCTGCAATTTGGCGATACGTTCGATCAACCCGGGGCCGAGCGCATCATCGCCGCGCCCGGGATTGCCATAGCCAAACAATAGAAGCTTGGACATGATTAACGAGAATGTGCAAATTTGCCGCTGCCGTCCTTGGTCAACTGATCGAGCAGCATACCATCGGCATCAAGCAACTCCACCTGCAATGGCATCTTGCCCAGCGCATGTGTAGCGCAGGACAGGCAGGGATCATAGGCGCGCACCGCGACTTCCAGATGATTGAGCAAGCCTTCGGTGATCTCGTGACCCTCCAGATATTCATTGGCAACCGAGCGCACCGATTCGTTCATCGCCTGGTTGTTGCTGGTGGTGGAAACGATCAGGTTGGCCTTCACAACCAATCCTTCCTCATTGATCTGATAATGATGGAATAGCGTACCGCGCGGCGCTTCGATCACCCCGATCCCCTCATGGCGCTTATCACCCTTGTCCGTCACCAGATCGGTACCGATGATGTCTGGATCATGCAGCAATTGTTCGATTGATTCGGCACAATGCAGCGCTTCGATCATGCGTGCCCAGTGGTAGGCCAGCGTGTCATGCACCAGGCCGCCCTGTGCGAATTCGCGGAAGCGTTTACGCGCCGCCTCCGCCAGCGGCGTGGCTATCACATCACAATTGTTCACCCGCGCCAGCGGCCCAACACGATACCAGCCCTGCTCCTTGCCCAGTGCCGTCAGAAATGGAAATTTCATATAACTCCACGGGCGCACTTCTTCGCGGATGATGTCCTGATAACCGCGATAATCAAACTGGTCGAAAATCACTGCGCCATCTGCCGCGCGTGCGCGCAGACCGCCGTGATACAGCTCCAGCTCACCACCGCTGCCGACCATGCTCAAAAAATTGCTGCGAATGGTGGCGAAACTGTGATGCTCTGCATGTGAAGTATGAAGCTGCTCGTTCAGCGTGACGGCATCCATGCTCCAGGCAAGAATATCCTTGATGCCCGCCAGCAAGTCATCGCGTTCGGCGATACTTAAAGGCTTGTTCATCCCGCCGGGCACGGCGGCAGTGCCATGAATACGTTTACCGGAGATTGCCTTGATGATCTCTTGCCCATACTTGCGCAGCTTCACGCCTTTCAGGGCGAGCTCGGGATATTTGTCCAGTACGCCGACGATGTTGCGTTGCGCCGGGTCACTACCGAAACCGAACAAAAAATCGGGCGATGAGAGATGAAAAAAATGCAGGGCATGCGATTGCAATATCTGGCCAAAATGCAGCAGGCGGCGCAACTTTTCCGCTGTTGGCGTGAGCTGCTCCACACCAACC
>CAZMWC010000051.1:0-10679 GCA_964569805.1 uncultured Gallionella sp. | reverse complement strand
AACAGCACACCGTGCAACGCCATCGAGATTTCGCCGGGGCGCGGATTGCTGCCGCTGTAAAATACAAAATTATTTGCGACAATACTGCAACACGTCCAGAATTGTTTGCGAATGACTGACCAACAGCACATTCCGGTTAGGCAAATCCCCATCAGTACGCGCAGCGTGACTGGTACGATGCCGGACGGGCAACGGTATGAGTCTGCGCTGGAACGCGACCTGATGTACCTGCTTCGCTTTGATATCAACGTTGCCAGGTTTGAAGCTCAACCGTTAACTATCGAGTACACCGATAGTAGCGGCAAGGAGCGCAAATACACCCCCGATATCCTGATCCACCATCGCAAGGATATTTTTCCGGCCAAGACGCTCCCCATCATTCTGGGCGAGGTTAAATATCGCGACGACCTGCGCCAGAACTTCAAAGAATACCGTCCAAAGTTCAAAGCGGCAATTCACTACGCCAAGGAGCAAGGCTGGAAGTTTCGCCTGCTGACCGAACGCGAAATCCGAACCCCTTATTTAGAAAATGCCAAATTCCTGCTTCCTTACAAGCGGCTCGATCCCTACCCGGATTGCGATCATATTTTTATCGTGCTGGATAAGCTGAAGGAGCTTCGGGAAACGGATGTCGAAACACTATTGGTCTCGATTTACCGGGATAAATGGAATCAGGCGCAAATCCTCCCCTTCATCTGGCACCTGATCGCTGACAGACGGATCGGGAATGATTTGAGTATTCCCATCACAATGCGTAGCCGTATCTGGAATATGAGGTGAAAAATGAGTAATGGCCAAATCAGTTTAATGCCCGGTAGCCCGGTGAAGTTCCAAGGAAAGGAGTTTGTCATCCTGGATATTGCCGGTCTTGATGCCGTTATCGCCAAGGACATGGTGTCTGGTAAATCTGAGCGCCTTCCGGTTACTCAGCTTGAGCCCGTCACCACACAGGGTACGCATAAGGTACGCCAGGATTTGCTCACAATTAAGGATGATGACTGGGTTGAAGCACGCAGGCGTTTCGAAATAATCCGCCCGCTGCTCGAAATGGGAGTTGGTCAAAGGACAGCCGAGCAAGTTAAAGCTGTAGCCAAGGCAAACGACTGCAACGCAGCCACCCTTTATCGCTGGATCAGAGCATATCAGGCAACTGGCTTGGTATCTTCATTGCTCCGAGCCTCCCGTAAAGACGCTGGTCGTTCTCGCCTTGACCCCAAGGTCGAAGAAGTCATCAAGGACTTCATCAGTAAATATTTTCTGGCGCCTGAGCGAAGCTCACCAATGGACGTTTGGGACGACATCAAAGCACATTGCTTGGAGCTTAAATTGCCTGTGCCACACCTGAACACCATTCGTAACCGAATATCGCTGCTATCCGAAGAGACCAAGCTGGAAAAACGTATGGGCAAGAAGGCGGCGAAGGAGAAATTTACTCCACTGAGAGGCAGTTTCCCGGGTGCAGATTATCCGCTCGCCGTTGTTCAGATCGATCACACGCCAATGGATTTGATCTTGGTCGAAGATGACGAATTCCGCAGGCCCATTGGGAAGCCCAACCTGACGCTTGCCATCGACGTGTTCAGCAAGATGGTCACAGGCTATCACATCGGCCTTGATCCAGTTGGTGCGCTATCGACTGGGTTGTGTCTTTCACATTCCATTCTACCCAAGGATAACTACCTCTCCGTGATGGAGATTGACACACCGTGGCCTGTATGGGGAAAGATGAGGGTTGTTCACACTGACAACGCCAAGGAATTCAGGGGCACGATGATGGGTAAGGCATGCGAAGAGCATGGTATCGTGCTTGAGCAGAGACCCAGAGGCCAACCCCAATACGGCGGCCACATTGAGCGCTCGTTCCGAACCTACATGGCCAAGGTGCACACTATTCCGGGCACCACACGCTCCAATGTGCAGGATAAGGGGGACTATGATGCCGAGGGTAAGGCATGCATGACGATTTCCGCCTTGGAAAAATGGTTCGCAATCTTTATCGTTGAGTATTACCACCAGAAGCCGCATGCCGGTAACAAGGGTGTTCCTCCGATCACGATGTATGAGCGCGGTATCCTTGGTACACCAGACACACCGGGGGTCGGCTTGCCTAAGCGGATTGCCGATGAAACGCGTTTGAAGATTGATTTTCTGCCATATGAAATGCGCACCGTTCAGGAATATGGGATCGTGAATGAGTACATTTATTACTATCACGATGCGTTACGCCGCTGGATGCATTCACCTGATCCAAAAAAACCAAAGAAGAAGCAACTCTTTATTTGCCGCTACGATCCGCGCAATCTCAGCACGATCTATTTCTACGAGCCCGACACCAAGGATTATATTTTTGTCCCATATAAAGATATGTCCAGGCCGCCCATCAGCATCTGGGAGTTACGCGCAGCTAAAAAACACCTCGCCGAAGAGAGTCAGGTAACCATCAACGAGGAGTTGCTTTTTGGTGCTGTGAAAAAGATGCGCGCAATCGTCGAGTCGGAAGCCGGGAAAACCAGCAAAGCCAGAAGACAGGCCTCTCGTGCAAAGGGCTGGGCCAAGTCGAAAGATCACATCCCCTCGCCAAAGAAATCGCAACCGATAGAAAGTGCGCCTGACGATGACATTTTTTCAACGCCGGTTATTCCGTTTGACGACATAAGGGAAGCGTCATGATCGATAAGGGTCATTTATCTCCAAAGGCGCGCGAGGTATTGTCCTTGTCGAAGGATGAGCGCATCCGGCATATTCAGCAGGATCGATGGGTTGGATACACCAGAGCTGGTGAAGTTATCGCCAAGCTGGAAGATTTGCTGGTTCACCCGAAGGTTGGGCGCATGCCAAACATGCTATTGATCGGTAAAACTAACAATGGGAAGAGCCATCTCGTTAAGCATTTTCTCTCGCTTCATCAAGCGTCCGACAATCCTGCCGGTGAGGGCATTATTGTTCCGGTGCTTTATATCGAAGCTCCTGATAAGCCGGATATTTCACATCTATACAGCATCATCCTCGACATGCTCAACGTTCCTTACAAGAATCACGAGAAGGAAGAGGTGAAGCTTGCACAAGTCATCAAGGTATTGAAATCGATTGATCTAGGCATTGTCGTGATCGACGAATTACACAACCTCATTGCAGGCTCACTGGTAAAGCAAAGAGCCTATCTCAACGCCTTGCGGTATCTTGGAAATCAGATCGAACGCTCCATCGTCGGTGTTGGCACTGTTGAGGGATGCGGTTTTATTCCTCCATCGCTGCGAAAGGAAGAGGCGCGCAAGCTATGAACATCGCCGGATTAAGCGGGAGCCTTTTGCCGGTGCATTTGAAGCCGTTACCAGATGAGCTGCTTTCCAGTTGGCTGGTGCGTATCGCGCATGGCCACGGCATGAAGCTACAGACCTTCTGCGCCGTTATTTTCGGTAGGGAAAAGTCGATATGGAATCGTGATATCGACAAGCTGGCGCCTGAATGGTTGGTCATGAGGTTATTTTTCTCTCCCACGCAAGCATAGAAAAGGAGTATCCAAATGAAGTTATTGCTATTTTCTGCCTTCGTGTTCTTGGTCACCAGTTCCGGTTCTGCGCTCGCGCATGGCGGCGGCTTGGATTCATATGGCTGTCATAATGACCGCAAGCGTGGCGGCTACCATTGCCACCGCGGTCAATTTGCTGGGGAAAGCTTTTCATCTAAAGCCGAAATGCTGCAAGCCACACAAAAATCGACAGAGGAATCCAACAAAGAGAAACAGAAACCCAAAAAATAAACCCCGCCGAACTTACTCTACATATTCGTTGCTGTTTCCCTGTGCGGCTTCGATTCGAGCATTTCGGAGCTTTTCCCATCCATCCGGCGGGTCGGCTCGTGACCATTTTTCAAACATTGCACGTTGAACATCGGAAAGCGTGATCCCATATGTGTCGGCCATGTAAAACCAGATGCGAGCGGCGTCGCCTCTAACTTCATCCCTCGGCTCCGTAATTTTTGGTGAGCCACCGATCTCGAAATCGCACTGACCATATTCTCGCGGCTCACCTTTTACAATTCCGTATGGCAGATTACTTCTGTCCCCATTCAATTCGCCTACAGCAGGTGTAAGGTTGTGCAAATCCGCCTCCATCTTTTGGAATTTTTTATCAACCCGAGCGCAACATGCCCTTCCCCTAAATGGCGTGCCATCCGACTTTACGCACCTGGCATTCCCTTTTTTCCAGCACGCTCTTTCGGCGCCAAAATAATAGGCTGGCACAACGTGCTCCCATTCCAGTATTTTCCCCCTCGCCTTATTCTTTCTTGGAGTGTATCCACATTCCGATGCATCAATCGTTCCGCCAGATTTGGACTTCCCTTTGATATATTTGCATCCGCAATAAAAATCGGTATTGTGCCCTGCATAAATTACATCCCGCGCTATTTTCTTGGCGCTTGCAAAGGTTTCAAGCGGCCGACTTGGAGGCTCTCCAAAGGCGGTTACTGGAATAAAGAGCGCGATAAGGCCGATGCAGACGGTTCTGATTAAACTATCCATGCTTTCCTCCCAAGGAAGTAGAGAACGGTGACCAAAGAGAGCTAGTTACTATGTCGAGCCTGCTGAGCGGTTTTCGGGCAATCTGCCGCTGTATTCATTGTGAAGCTGCATGCTGATTTGGGGGAGTTACGCCAATGATGCCTGTCCATGGTTGATGTACAACCGGCATCTTCGAGCAGGCCTTGTTCTCCATCTTTTGAGCAGATGAGCACTATGGCATGCCTGTCCTGCGATAATACCCTCACCTTGAAATCGGCAAAGTTTTCCAATAACTGTGGATCGTGTTTTACTGACAGCTGGAGTAATCCTCTTTCATCCAAATCGGCAGAGGGATTCTTGTAGCGCACGGTTGATTCGACAGCGGCAGAGAGCTTTGTCAGGCGCGAAGCCATCATCATCATTTCCTCTGTATCCGGCTGCTTGGATAAGGATCCGCCAGTAGCGTAACAACTCGCTAACACTATGGCAGTCGAAAGCAACCTGGTAAAAAAACTGATTGCCTCGTTCTTATATGGTTCAACATATTCTCCGACCTGCACGGTCTTAACGCTCAACCCTTGACCGCGCAGATAGTGGTGCATGTTGAACGTGCGCCCATGCTTTGCCCCCAAGAGGATATTGCGATGCGGGAATTAGCCTGGCTTTATTCAATTGGTCAGAATGGCCAGAAAATTTGATTGTCTTAGCCAGAGTGGTATCGACGGGAAATGACCCTTTGACATGCTTCACATCGTCAATGCGAATTCCGTTTTTCCAAACAGATCCAATCCAGACGATTGGAAGCAGTCCAACGCCAATTTCGGCAACTCTTCGATACTGGGTGTTGAGGTATTTGCTATTCAGCGGGTAGAAGGGGGTATTGCTATCGCAGTTAAGCTTGGTAAGAAATACAGTGATCAGATGTTCAGTTGGTACGGTTGGGTTCTTCTGAATATGACCCATCCAGTCCACGCGCCATAAGTCTTCACCTTTAGGAAAGTCTGCTATTCGAATCCTTTTGGCTTCCAGCATACGCACCCTATTTGCTCAGAGTTGAGTGCGCATATTCGCATTTAATTGTATTGGTTCGCAATTATCTTTGGATGATTGCAAATTACTTTGTGTTTTACAGCCGCCGCCGACCAGCGCGACGCCGGAAGCGGTATGGTGCGGCGCGCGATAGGGTCGCGTCTTCCATTTCGCCACATCGAAGCTGCCGTCCAGCGATTGCACGGCGGCGCTTTGCAATGCTTCGGCTTCGGACATCTGCGGCAGAATGCCGGGGAAGCGCGTTGCCAGCATCGATTTGCCGGTGCCCGGCGGGCCGATCATCAACACGCTGTGTCCGCCGGCAGCGGCGATTTCCAGTGCGCGCTTGGCCTGCGCCTGGCCTTTCACCTCGCGCATATCCGGGTAGTGCGGCGCGACGGTTTGCGGCTGGCTGACATACGGCGCGAGCGCTTCACGGCCGGCGAGATGCGCGGCGACCTGCAGCAGCGACTGCGCCGGATACACGGTCGCCTCCTCCACCAGCGCGGCTTCGGCGGCATTGGCCCGGGGCAGGATGAAGGCGCGCCCCTTGCTGGCGGCGCGGTAGGTCATCGCCAGCGCGCCGCGTATCGGGCGCAGCTCGCCGGTCAGCGCAAGCTCGCCGGCGTATTCGTATTCGGCGAGTTTATCGGAGGGAATCTGCCCGGTCGCGGCGAGAATACCCAGCGCGATGGGCAGATCGAAGCGCCCGCTTTCCTTGGGCAGGTCGGCGGGGGCGAGGTTGACGGTAATGCGGCGCGCCGGAAAATCGAACCGGCAATTCTGCAACGCGGCGCGCACGCGATCCTTGCTTTCCTTGACTTCGGTTTCCGGCAAACCGACGATGGTGAAGTTGGGCAGGCCGTTGGCGAGATGCACCTCGACGGTCACCAAAGCCGCCTCCATGCCGGAGAGTGCGCGGCTGTACAGCACAGCCAGGCCCATGATTACTCTGCGGCCGTGTTGCGTTGCGCTTCCAGTTGCGCGACGCGCATCTCCAGCAGGATAAGTTGTTCACGGGTAAGCGTCAGCAGTTGCGCCTGCACGTCGAATTCCTCGCGCGTGATCAGATCAAGTTTGGCGAAGCCCTGCATGAGCAGCGCACGGGCATTTTTTTCAATGTCCTTGGCGGGGCTGTTTTTGATCACCTCGCTTAATTTGGCGGACAGTTCATCAAAGAATTTTGCGTTAAGCATGATGTTGCGTCTCCCGTAGTTAAGGTGTCCCTGAAGTGTAACAAGTTACGCGTCTGCCCGCCGCACCTGTCGGGTGCAAAGAAGGCCAAATGCGCACCAGGATCATGCATCAATCCGGTGCGGCAGCAGAAACATTATCACAACGCATTGTAATAAAAGGATTATTCAATCTGGCACGCATTCTGCTCAATGGAGACATGTGGATACTGTTATCCCGTTCTCAACCCAAGAAAGGAATCATGATGAATACGAGTAAAGCTGGTTTCTGCGCAGCTAAAAGCAGGCTGTTGAACTCCCTGATGCTGGCTGCGCTGGCAGTACCCGGCGTGGCAATGGCGGCGGATGCGGAAACGACCAAGCATAAAGAAGGTGTACACGTTATTCCAGAATCAGCATATACCGTTACTGCAAATGTCGGCTTCACTACCGACTACATTTTTCGCGGTATCTCGCAAACCTCCGGCAACCCGGCGGTGCAGGGCGGCATCGATTTCGCCCATGCCAGCGGCCTGTATGCCGGGATATGGGGTTCGAATGTGAGCTGGATCACGGACTTCGGCGCCACAGGCAGCGCGAGCATGGAGCTGGACACCTATTTTGGTTTCCGTAACACACTGGACAACGATTTCAGCTACGACGTCGGTTTCATTCGTTACAACTACCTGGGTAGCTATACGCCCGTAGCCGGAACGGTAAAAGCCGATACCGACGAAATCTACGGCGCGCTCGGCTACAAGTGGATTGCCGCCAAGTACTCCTACGGCCTCGGCAAATTTCTGACCGTGCCCGGCGCTTCGGGAACCAGCTACATCGAAGTCAACGCCAGCATTCCGCTGGGCGATACCGGTATCACGCTCGGCGCCCATGCGGGCAAACAGACCTACAAGGGCACTGCTGCCGACGCATTGGCACTTGCCGGCACCAGCGCAACTTATAGCGACTATAAGTTGAGTGTTGCCAAGGACATAGGCGGTTATGTATTCAGCCTTGCCGCCAGCGACACCAATGCGAGCACGTTCTATACCACGCCGGCCGGCAAGGATCTGGGGCGCAGCACCGTCGTATTGTCCGTGACACACGCGTTTTAACAACCATTGGGCGGGATTTACCCCGCCTTTGCAAAGGAGATTGTCATGAAAATGGTTACCGCCATCATCAAACCGTTCAAGCTTGACGAAGTGCGCGAGGCGCTTTCCGCCATCGGCGTGCAGGGCATCACCGTCACCGAGGTCAAGGGCTTCGGCCGGCAAAAAGGCCACACCGAGTTGTACCGCGGCGCGGAATATGTGGTGGATTTCCTGCCGAAAATAAAGCTGGAAGCCGCCGTACAGGCCAGTCTGCTGGATCAGGCGCTGGAAGCCATCGAAAAATCCGCACGAACCGGCAAGATCGGCGACGGCAAGATTTTTGTGCATGAACTCGAATCCGTGATCCGCATCCGCACCGGTGAGTCCGGCGCAGAAGCGCTGTAAGGAGAACATCATCATGAAGAAACTATTCGTATTTTTTTCACTGCTGGCGATGCTGTGCGGCTTGACGGCACCGGCATTTGCCGAAGATGCGGCCAAGCCGGTCGATGCAGCCGCCACTGTCGCCGCCCCGGCTGCTGCGGCAGCCGATGCAGCCAAGCCCGCCGAAACCCCCGCTGCGGCGCCGGCGCCCATCCCGAATAAGGGTGATACCTCGTGGATGCTGACTGCCACCCTGCTGGTGATCATGATGTCCATCCCTGGCCTCGCGCTGTTCTACGGCGGCCTGGTGCGCAGCAAGAACATGCTGTCGATGCTCATGCAGGTGTTCAGCATCTTCGCGCTGATCACCGTGCTCTGGGCGATCTACGGCTACTCGCTGGCGTTCACTGCGGGTAATGCGTTCATTGGCGGATTCGACAGACTGTTCCTGAAAGGCATTTTCGATCCCGCTACCGGCGCAATCGCTAACGCTGCCACCTTCAGCAAGGGCGTGTACATCCCCGAGTTTGCCTTCGTCGCGTTCCAAGCCACCTTCGCCGCCATCACCGTGGCGCTGATCGTGGGTGCTTTCGCTGAGCGCATGAAGTTCGCAGCAGTGATGTTGTTCTCGGCACTGTGGTTCACCTTCGCTTACCTGCCGATTGCACACATGGTCTGGTTCTGGGCGGGTCCCGATGCCTACACCGACGCCGCTGCGGCTGAAGCTGCCACTGCGACTGCCGGCTGGTTGTTCGCCAAGGGCGCGCTGGACTTCGCGGGCGGTACGGTCGTACACATCAACGCTGCTGTCGCAGGTCTGGTCGGTGCGTTCATGATCGGCAAGCGTATCGGTTATGGAAAAGAAGCGATGGCACCGCACAATCTGGTGATGACCATGATCGGCGCCGCATTGCTGTGGGTGGGTTGGTTCGGCTTCAACGCAGGCTCTGCGCTTGAAGCGGGCGGTACAGCCACCCTGGCCTTCGCCAACACTTTGATCGCCACGGCTGCCGCGGTGCTCACATGGCTGGCTTCGGAGTGGGTATTGAAAGGCAAGCCCAGCCTGTTGGGTGCGGCTTCCGGCGCGGTGGCGGGTCTGGTTGCCATCACTCCCGCATGCGGCTGGGTAGGCATCGGCGGCGGGCTGATCATCGGCTCACTGGCCGGCGTGACCTGCTTCTGGGGTGTGACCGGCCTGAAGAAACTGCTGGGTGCGGACGATGCGCTGGACGTGTTCGGTATCCACGGCGTGGGCGGCATCCTGGGCGCATTGCTGACCGGTGTGTTCAACACTTGGAGCATGGGTGGCACCGGTATCATCGACTACGTAAACAACACCATCATCGATACCACCATCGGAGCTCAAGTCTGGATACAGGCACAAGCCGTGTTGACCACAGTCATCTGGTCCTCCGTGGTCGCATTCATCTGCTACAAGATCGTTGACCTGACCATCGGTCTGCGTGTTTCGGAAGAAGCGGAACGCGAAGGGCTGGATACCGCGACCCACGGCGAGCGCGCCTACAACCTGTAAGTTGTTCCGGCGGCAAACCAAAGGGCGCCCGCACGGGCGCCCTTTTTTTTATGCCCTGTTCCGCGCACTGAACAGGGCATATTCAATTTGCGCGGCACCAGGTTCGTGCGCGCTGCAAGCGAACTCGCCTGCCGCTCGCCATGAAATTAACCAGTTGGTTCAACCTGTTGAGAATGTTGCGGCATACTGGCACAGGTTTTGCTGATGACATATATGTATATGTGAATCGTAACGCGGGAGTGATGCAATGAAAAAATTGAAACTGGTAATGGTCGGCAACGGCATGGCGGGGATGCGCACGCTGGAAGAATTGCTCAAGCTTGCCCCGGACCTGTACGACATCACCGTGTTCGGCGCCGAACCACACGGCAACTACAACCGCATCCTGCTGTCACCGGTGCTTGCCGGGGAATTAACAATCAAGGACATCATGCTCAACGATGTCGACTGGTACGCGCAAAACGGTGTCACCCTGCACATGAACAGCAGAGTGACGCAGATCGACCGCATGCGGCGCAAGGTGATCGCGGCCGACGCCACCGAAACCGATTATGACCGCCTGCTGCTCGCCACCGGTTCCAACCCGGTCATGCTGCCGGTGCCGGGCAGGGATCTGCCCGGCGTGGTTGCCTACCGCGACATCAAGGACACCGACGACATGATCGAAGCCGCGTCGCATTACCGCCATGCGGTGGTGATCGGCGGCGGCCTGCTCGGGCTGGAAGCGGCAAACGGCCTCAGGCTGCGCGGCATGGACGTGACCGTGGTGCACCTGATGCCGTGGCTGATGGAGCGCCAGCTCGACCGCGCCGCCGCCGGCCTGCTGCAGCAATCGCTGGAAGCCAGGGGACTGAAATTCAAGCTGGAAAAGCAGACCTCAGAACTGGTCGCCGGAGAATCGGGGCGGGTCTGCGCGATCAGGCTCAAGCCTGCCCTGAGCCCTTCGGCAAGCTCAGGACAGGCTCCGC
>CAZMWC010000050.1:0-10725 GCA_964569805.1 uncultured Gallionella sp. | reverse complement strand
ACCCTCCCCCGGTGGGAGAGGGAGCAAACGAATCGCTACGCGAGTTTCACGTTAACGAAAACACCCGGGCCGCTCTGCACGTTGCCGTGCAAGCGGTACGCGAGGAACATCCGTTCATCGTGGAGGCTTGGGTACTGCTGCCAGATCACCTGCATTGCCTCTGGCGTTTGCCCAAAGGCGATGCCGATTACCCTGTACGCTGGGCGAAGATCAAGCGCCTCACCCGGCATCATCTGGGTATGTCAGCCGGGGAAAAATTGTGGCAACCACGCTACTGGGAACATTGCATCCGCGACGAAAACGATTTCGCGCGGCACGCCGATTACATCCATTGGAACCCGGTAAAACACGGTTTGGTAAGATGCGCGGCGGATTGGCCTTACTCGACCTTTCGCCGTTTTGCTGTGGCTGGCATATACCCCGAGAATTGGGGAATTGTTGAGGGCGAGCTCGGCGATGGAAAATTCGGTGAGTAGGGCGGGTTTCACCCGCCGTCATTAAACAACGTCGGGCGGAGCCCGACCTACGGTGATGTCGATTGAGAAATGGGCGGGTTCTACCTGCCGATAAAAAAATAATACCAGGCGAAACCCGACCACAAAATATGGAATTTACTCTGCACAAGACTGACGGCCTCGCCCGTCGCGGCACTCTGCAACTGGCACATGGCAGCGTCGAAACCCCGGCGTTCATGCCGGTCGGCACCTATGGCACGGTGAAGGCGATGAGCCCCGCAGAGTTGCATGACATCGGCGCGCATATCGTGCTGGGCAACACTTTTCATCTGTGGCTGCGCCCCGGTTTGGAGGTGATTGCGGCACACGGCGGTTTGCATCGCTTCATGGGCTGGGACGGGCCGATCCTCACCGATTCCGGGGGGTTTCAGGTGTTCAGCTTGGGCGCGCTGCGCAAAATCACCGAGGAAGGTGTCAAGTTCCAATCTCCGGTAAACGGCGATAAATGTTTCCTTACACCGGAAGAATCCATGCGCATTCAGAAGGTGCTGAATTCAGATATTGCAATGATTTTCGACGAATGTACCCCCTACCCTGCAACCGAGCGTGAAGCGGCGGATTCGATGCGCTTGTCGTTGCGCTGGGCAGCGCGCTCCAAAGCGGCGCATGACGGCAATTCAAACGCATTGTTCGGCATCGTGCAGGGCGGGATGCACGAACATCTGCGCGACGAATCGCTGGCGGGGCTGACCAACATCGGTTTTGACGGCTATGCCATCGGCGGGCTGTCGGTGGGCGAGCCGAAGGAAGATATGCTGCGCACCCTCGCGCACACCGCCCCGCAATTACCCCAGGACAAACCGCGTTATTTGATGGGGGTCGGCACGCCGGAAGACATCGTGGCGGCGGTGACACAAGGTATAGATATGTTCGACTGCGTGATGCCGACGCGCAACGCGCGCAACGGCATGTTGTTCACGCAGCACGGCGACATCAAGATTAAAAATGCGCAATACCGGATGGACACGCGCCCGCTGGACGAACAATGCGAGTGCTACACCTGCCGCAACTTCAGCCGCGCCTACCTGCACCACTTGCACCGGCTCGGCGAGATACTCGGCGCGCGCCTGAACACCATCCACAATCTGCATTATTACCAGCAGTTAATGAGGGAAATCCGCGCTGCGATTGAGGCGGAGGTATTCGTGGAATTTGCAGCCCGTTTCAAGCGGGTGCGTGGCGGGTAAACGTGGGGCTTCCATGCGCTTCATGCTAGAATGCGCGCCCTTTGATTCACCTTTGGAGACCGAACAATGTTTATCAATAACGCTTATGCCGAAGCGGCTGCGCCGGTGCCGAGCACTGGCATCGTGGAATTTTTGCCCCTGATCGCGCTGGCTGTCATATTTTATTTTCTGGTACTGCGCCCGCAGGCCAAACGTGCCAAAGAACAAAAATCCATGATCGAAGCGCTGCAACGCGGCGATGAAGTGGTGACGGCAGGCGGCGAAGTGGGGCGCATCAATAAAGTGTACGAGCAATATGTCGGCGTGGAGTTTGCCGAAGGCATCGAAGTGACGGTGCAAAAAGGCGCGATTCAAAGCGTGCTGCCCAAGGGAACCATCAAGGCTATCAAATAAGAAGCAGGCGCTGTCTCGCCGCACGAGGGTTTCCCCCTCACCTGCACCTTATCAAAAGAGGTTTCAATGAACCATTATCCACTATGGAAAAACCTGCTGATCCTGGTCACGCTGCTGGCCGGATTGATTTATACCTTGCCAAATTTTTTTGGTGAATCTCCCGCCGTGCAGGTATCGCCCTTGCGCGCCAGCTTGAAGGCGGATGCCGCGTTGCTGGGGCGCGTGGATGCCGTTCTCAAAGCGGCCAAGCTTAACCCGGAAGCAATCGCGCTGGACGGCAATAGTGTCAAGGCGCGCTTCACCGATACCGACATGCAACTGAAGGCCAAAGACGTATTGTTTGCCCAGATGGGTGAAGACTACGTGGTCGCGCTTAACCTGTTGTCGCGCTCACCACAATGGCTGACCGATCTTCACGCGCTGCCGATGTATCTCGGTTTGGATCTGCGCGGCGGCGTGCATTTCATGCTGCAAGTGGATATGAAAGCCGCGCTCGACAAGGCCATGGAAGCGACTGCCGGCGATATTCGCAGCGCGTTGCGCGAGCAAAAGATCGCCTATTCCGGCGTGAGCCGCGAGGGCAAACTGGCGTTGGTGAAATTCCGTGATGCCGAATCACGCGGCAAAGGCGAGGCGGAAATCAAACAGCGTTTCCCCGATTACGCGTTGAGCAGCAAAGATGAAGGCGGCGAATTCATGCTGCAAGCCGCGCTCAAACCGGAAGCCGAACATCGTATTCAGGAATCTGCGGTGCAGCAAAACTTGCTCACCCTGCGCAACCGTGTCAACGAACTGGGCGTGGCCGAGCCGGTGATCCAGCAGCAGGGAGCGGATCGCGTGGTGGTGCAGCTGCCCGGGGTGCAGGACACGGCGCGCGCCAAGGATATCCTGGGGCGCACCGCGACACTGGAAGTGAGGCTGGTGGATGACGAACATCAAATCAGCGCGGGCGCGGCGATACCGCCCGGCACGGAGATGTTCAAGGATCGCGAAGGCAATACTCTGCTGGTGAAAAAGCAAGTATTGCTGACCGGCGAGCGCATTAACGATGCCCAACCCGGCTTTGATAACCGCAATAACGAACCCGCCGTGCATATCAATCTTGATGGTGTGGGCGCGCGCAAATTCAAAGAAGCGACGCGCGAAAATGTCGGCAAGCGCATGGCGATTATCCTGTTTGAAAAAGGCCGGGGCGAGATCGTCACCGCGCCTGTCATCCGCGAAGAAATCGGCGGTGGCCGCGTGCAGATCAGCGGCAAAATGAACACCGAAGAAGCGCAGGACACCTCGCTGCTATTGCGCGCCGGCGCGCTGGCTGCACCGATGGAAATTATCGAAGAGCGCACCATCGGACCCAGCCTCGGGGCGGACAACATTGCGCGCGGCTTCAATTCCACCAAGATCGGTTTCATCATGATCGCCATTTTTATGGCCGCCTATTACCTGATGTTTGGCGCAATTTCCGTCATTGCGCTGGGCGCGAACCTGCTGTTGCTGGTGGCGTTGCTGTCCATGTTGCAAGCCACGCTCACGCTGCCTGGCATGGCGGGCATCGCGTTAACGCTGGGGATGGCAATCGATGCCAACGTGTTGATCAACGAGCGCATCCGCGAGGAATTGCGCAACGGTGTCACGCCGCAGGCCGCAATTCACGCCGGATATGACCGCGCATTCGGCACCATTCTCGATTCCAATATCACCACCCTGATTGCCGGGGTCGCGTTGTTCATGTTTGGCTCTGGGCCGATCAAGGGATTTGCGGTAGTGCTGTGCCTGGGCATCCTAACATCGATGTTCAGCGCGATGATGGTGTCGCGCGCGATGGTGAATTTGATGTACGGGCGCAAGACACGCCTGTCCAAGGTGGCGATAGGTTGAAAGATATTAGCCGTAGGGCGGGCTCTGCCCGCCATGTCGGGCAAAGCCCGACCTACATTTTGTTCAGGCATATCCAAGGGTAAATAAGAGATGGAATTTTTCAAGATCAAACACGATATTCCGTTCATGAGTTATGGACGCTACACCACGACGATTTCGCTGGTGACTTTTTTGTTTGCGATATTCTTTCTTGTCGTCAAGGGGTTGAATTTTGGCGTGGATTTTACCGGCGGCACGGTGATGGAAGTTCATTACGCACAGTCTGCCGATATCAACAAGGTGCGCGCCCAACTCGAAACGATGGGCCTGCATGACGCGCTGGTGCAGAACTTCGGCTCCAGCCAGGATGTGCTGATCCAGCTGCCGCTCCGAAGCAGCACGCCGGAACCGACGGGCGCGGGAGTCGCGGGAGGAGCGGCGGGGCAGCAACTGCCGCCCAAACAAGAGGCCGCCGGCGCAAAATTGAGCGAACGGGTAATGGCGGGCTTGCGCCAGCAGGATGCCGGCGCGGAGATGCGCCGCGTGGAATTCGTCGGGCCTCAAGTTGGCAAGGATTTGGTTGAAGACGGCGCAATGGCGTTGCTGCTGGTGTCGCTGGGTATCGTCGGTTACCTGTGGCTGCGCTTCGAATGGAAATTCGGCTTGGCCGCGATTATCGCCAACCTGCATGACGTAGTCATCATCCTCGGCTTTTTCGCGTTCTTCCAATGGGAATTCTCGCTGTCCGTGCTGGCGGCAGTGCTGGCGGTGCTGGGCTATTCGGTGAACGAATCCGTAGTGGTATTCGACCGTATCCGCGAAAACTTCCGCACCATGCGCAAGGCTGGCGTAGCGGAAATCATCGACAACGCGATCACCCGCACCATGTCGCGCACCATTATCACTCACGGCTCAACACAGATGATGGTCGGCGCGATGCTGTTTCTCGGCGGCGAAACGCTGCATTACTTCGCCATGGCGCTCACCATCGGTATCATGTTCAGCATCTACTCTTCGGTGCTGGTCGCCAGCCCGCTCTTGATGTTGCTCGGCGTATCGCGCGAGGACTTCATCAAGCCGGAAAAAACCGAAACAGAAGAGGTCCTGCCGTAGGCCGGGTGTAATGCCTTCCGCCGCATATGTTTTCACCGGCGGAAACACCTTCAGTTCACCCGGCTGACCCGAGCCAACTGGCCAATTTGGTAACCCAGCATGCTATTGCAATTTCTCGATATCATCCTGCATCTCGATACACACCTGCTGGCATTGATCAATGACTACGGCATGTGGGTGTACGGCATCCTGTTCCTGATCATCTTTGCCGAAACCGGGCTGGTCATTGCGCCCTTTCTGCCCGGGGATTCACTGTTGTTCGTGGCAGGTGCGCTATGCGGGATGAATGCGCTGCAATTGGAACTGCTTGCTCCGCTGCTGATATTGGCGGCATTCTGTGGCGACAACACCAACTATTGGATAGGCCGCACCTTGGGGCTACATTTGCTTGAGCGAGTGAGCGGCAAATTTCTCAAACGTGAGCACCTCGACAAGACACGCACCTTCTATGAAAAGCATGGCGGCAAAACCATCATTTTCGCGCGCTTTCTGCCCATCATCCGCACCTTTGCGCCATTTGTGGCGGGAGTCGGATTGATGCATTATCGCCTGTTCATGTTGTTCAGCGCATTGGGCAGCCTGGCATGGATTGGCAGCCTGACCGTGGCGGGTTATTTTTTCGGCAATATGCCGTGGGTGAAAAACAACCTTACCCTGATCATCCTCGGCATCATCGTCATCTCCCTGCTCCCTGCGTTGCGTGAATTGATCATGCATCGCAAAAGGACAGGCTGCTAGTCTTACTGTGTCATGAAGCGCTGAAGGGCGCATTGCGGCGTTAAAATCTGACTCGGAATGCTCATTTACCGGCATGTAAACTGCGCTTCCTCGTCCGATTTTGCCTTGCACTGCATCCCTTGATCGCTTCATGACACAGTAAGATTAGAAAACGTAGTTGAGGTGTGTGTAGGTGCGAATTCATTCGCACGAACAACAGGTTATGTGCGAATGAATTCGCACCTACAGAAGCAATGCAATACCATGAATAAACCCAAATAGTCCATAAGGCTGTTCATCATCAACTGGTTTTTTAGGTTCATGAATCACCCCTACCCTTCATCCTTCATCCTTTGCACCAGCAACAACCCCAGCAACGCCATGCCCGCGCTGCATGAATACAACACGCTGGCCCCGTAATACTGCCAGATCGGGCCGCTGGCCAAACCTCCCAACATACCCCCTGCCCCGTAGGTAAGGCTGCCAAACAGCGCCTGCCCCCTGGATTGATGCCGCCCCTGAAAAAACTCATGCACCAACCCCACCGAAGCGGCGTGATACGCGCCAAAGGTGGCGGCATGCAGTATCTGTGCAATGAGCAGCAACATCAGGAAATTCACACCCCATCCGATCAACATGAACCGCAACACCGCACAGCCAAAACTAATCAGCAGAATGCGGGTAAAGCCATAGCGCCGCACCAGCCACGGCATCAGAAAAAACACGCCGATCTCGCAGATCACACCGAGCGCCCATAACCCGCCCACCGCACTCTTGGCGTAGCCGTGATCGACCAGATAAATAGAGTAAAAAGTGTAATACGGGCCGTGCGCGACAGACATCAGAAAGCATGCTCCGAGCAAGGCCAGCACGCGCGGCTGAAACACGATCTGTTTGATCGGCTGATGATCGGTATGGTGCGCCAGCACTTCGGTAGGCGGAATTTGGCGCGAGAACAACAGGATACCGATTTCGCACACCAAACCCGCCCACAACAGCCAGGCGATGGCAATATAGTCGAAAGCATAGCCCAGCCCTACCACTGCAACGATAAAGCCGATCGAGCCCCACGAACGGATGCGCCCATAATGTGCAGTGTTTTTGCCGAGATAAGTGAGCGTGGTAGCTTCAACCAGCGGCATCGAAGCGCTCCAGAAAAAACCCATCAGCCCCAGCACCAACAACATCCCCCAGAAACTGGTGGTGACGAACACGCCGAGGTAACACACCGCGCTCAACGTCGCGGCGATCTGCACCACCAGCAATTTTTTCCCCGTGCGGTCGGATAACCAGCCCCACAAATTCGGCGCGATCATGCGCATTACCGGCTGAACCGACATCAGGATGGCAATCTCGATAGCGTTGAAGTGGATGGATTGGAGATACAGGCTCCAGTAGGGCGCAAACGTCCCCACGAAGGCGTAATAAAAGAAGTAAAACCCGGCGATACGCCAGTGGTAGTTTTTTTGGATATGCACAGCCAACTTTTAAAAATGGGTACCTTGCACCCTCTTCAGGCGTTAGATTTGCAACGCTTTGGGCAATGGGAACACGATATTTTCCGTGATGCCAGGTAACTCTGTAACACTGCCCGACCCCATCTCGCGCAAACGTGCAATCACACCCTGCACCAACAGCTCCGGTGCTGATGCGCCTGCGCTGATGCCGACACGCGGCTTCCCCAAAAACCAGTCCGGCTGCAATCCACTGGCATCATCCACCAGATAAGCCGGCACACCAACGTTGGCCGCAACCTCGCGCAGGCGATTTGAATTCGAGCTGTTCGGCGAACCTACCACAATCACCACATCGCATTGCTTGACCAGTAGCTTTACCGCATCCTGACGATTTTGCGTGGCGTAGCAAATATCGTCCTTCTTTGGTCCCGTGATGGCCGGGAAACGTGCTTTGAGCACCGCGACAATACTGCTGGCATCATCTACCGACAGCGTGGTCTGTGTCACATAGGCGAGATTCTGTTCATCCTTTACCTTAAGCGTTTGGACCTGCTGCGGCGATTCCACCAAATACATGCCGCCATCGGATTGGCCCATCGTACCTTCCACTTCGGGATGCCCCGCATGGCCGATCATGATGATTTCCTTGCCTTGCTCACGTAACCGCGACACCTCGCCATGCACTTTGGTGACCAGCGGGCAAGTCGCATCAAACACGGTCAACCTGCGTGCTTCAGCTTCCTGGCGCACCGATTTCGGCACACCATGCGCACTGAAGATCAGGATGCCGCCGCTCGGCACATCGGCCAGATCCTCAATGAATACCGCGCCTTTCTGGCGCAAACCATCCACTACAAATTTGTTGTGCACCACCTCATGGCGCACATAAATGGGCGCGCCATGCAAAGCTAGCGCGCGTTCGACAATGGTAATGGCACGATCCACGCCGGCACAAAAGCCACGCGGATTGGCAAGTAATACCTGCATATAACCGCCCCCGAGAAATATTGTGATGAATGCCCCGGATGTTACCGTAAAAATATCTATTCCTGTTCTACCTGTAAGTATTTACAAAGGTGGCCATTAGACCTTACCATTCGTGCCCGTACAAAACAGCCAATTAACAACCAACCAGAAGGATTCCCATGAAGCACTCTCTACAAATCACCTCGTTGCTATGTTTGTTGCCTGTGGCATATGGCTCCATCGCGGAAACCTATAGCGATGGCTACCTCTATGACACGCGCGCCGTGGTTGTGCGCGATAGCTTCAACAACTGCGTGAGAACCTCCCGGTGGAGCGTCGACAATGCTATTGCAGAATGCGATCCCGGCTTGTTCAAGCAAGCCGCCACACGGGCAGTCGTTGCACCGCCTGCAGCAACGCCTGCAGCAGTGACTGCTCCCGCCGCATCGGACAAAACCAAACATAAACCAGTCATGATTTCGTTGGGTGCGGATGAATCATTTGATTCAAACAAGGCAGAACTCAAACCAGCCGCCAAGTACAAACTTAGCGAATTTGCAAAAGAGATGAACACAGTTGATTACGGGCAATTGGTCATTGTCGGGCACGCCGACCGCACTGGCTCAAATAAAATCAATCAACCGCTTTCCGAACGGCGCGCCAATGCCGTGCACAACTATCTGGTTAGCGAAGGTGTCGCTGCCAATAAGATAACCAGCAGCGGCGTGGGCAGCAGCCAACCGATCACACAAGAGAGCGACTGCGCCCAATTAAAAGGCAAAAAGCTGCAAGCCTGTCTCGCACCAGACCGCCGTGTTGAAATCACCGTTACCGACATACGCGCAAAATGACCAACGCCGACCCGGTCGAGCTGGAAAAATTCTCGCAACTGGCGCACAAATGGTGGGACCCGAACAGCGAATTCAAGCCGCTGCATGACATCAACCCGTTGCGCCTCGGCTACATCGACCGCCACGCCGGCCTTGCCGGCAAGATCGTGCTGGATGTCGGCTGTGGCGGTGGCATCCTGTCGGAAAGTATGGCCGGACTGAATGCCAACGTCACCGGTATCGACCTCGCCGACAAACCCCTGCAAGTTGCCAAACTACATCTGCTGGAAAGCGGCAAACGGGTCAATTACCGCAAAATCGCCGTGGAGGAATTAGCGGTCGAACAGCCCGGACACTATGATGTGGTCACCTGTCTGGAAATGCTTGAACATGTACCCGATTCGCAGAGCGTAGTCACGGCCTGCGCCAAGCTGGTCAAACCGGGCGGCTGGGTATTTTTCTCCACCCTCAACCGCAACCTGAAATCCTATCTGTTCGCCATCCTGGGTGCGGAGTACATACTCAATCTGTTGCCGCACGGCACGCACGACTTTGACAAATTCATCAAGCCGTCCGAACTGGCGCAATCCTGTCGCAACGCCGATTTAAACGTGGTGAATATCATCGGCATGAGCTACAACCCGCTCAACAAAATTTACTCACTGGGAAACGATACGGACGTAAATTACATGGTCGCCTGCCGCGATCAAAGAACAGATGGCAGATGACAGAAGACAGAGGTTTTGCTGCCGCTACGCGGCAATCTTCTAATAAGGGCGTGGTACAGCCACTCGACTTTCAGTCCTCAGCCCTCAGTCCTCAACCCTCAGTTCAAGCCGTCCTGTTCGACCTTGACGGCACCTTCGCCGACACCGCTCCCGACCTCGCCGCCGCACTCAACCACACCCGCGCCACGCGCAACCTGCCGCCGCTCCCGTTGGAAATCGCCCGTACCCAAGCCTCGCATGGCTCGCGTGGCCTGCTCAAACTTGGCTTTGCTATCGAACCGGATGCGCCGGATTACAACATCCTGCGTGACATCTTCCTTGATTACTACGAACACAACATCTGTACACACACACGCTTATTCCCCGGCATGACAGAGCTGGTTGCGACACTGGAGCAGCGCGGCATCCGCTGGGGCATCGTCACCAACAAACCGCATCGCTACACCCTGCCGCTGATGCAAGCCCTCGGCATGGCCTCCCGTGCCGCCTGTCTGATCAGCGGCGATACCTGTGCGCAGGCCAAACCCCACCCCGACCCATTACTCAAAGCCTGCGAAATTATCGGTATTGACCACACGCACAGCCTGTATGTCGGCGACGACCTGCGCGACATGCAGGCCGCCAACGCCGCCGCCATGCCCGGCATCATCGCCAACTACGGCTATATCGGCGACGATGCTTCAGAAGCGAACTGGAATGCCCAAGGCAGCATAAACAGCCCGATGGAACTTACCCGCTTCCTCGCGCTCTGACTCCGCGTGCTACAATCCGGCACGTTTTGAAACGAACAACGAACCGGGGGCGACCTGGCTTCGACGTGGGTTGCAAAGCAGCGTAGGGCATACCGAGGACCCGCCACCTCGTAAATCAGCTGGAAAAAACTAGTCGCAAACGACGAAACGTACGCTTTAGCTGCTTAGTCAGCTAGACCTCGCACCTTCTCTCCCATGGGGAGGCTCGAA
>CAZMWC010000049.1:0-11056 GCA_964569805.1 uncultured Gallionella sp. | reverse complement strand
GGCCCTTGCTGCACAACCGGCGCAACGTCAGCTATGCGGAAATCACCTCGACGCATGGCCATGATTCCTTCCTGATGGAGCAGCCGCACTACTTCGACGTGGTGCGCGCCTACCTCGATAACGTAGCCAGCGAGTTCGTCAAATGAGTCCGAGCGACATTTCCAAACTCGCAACAGCACGGCCCGATTTTGCCGCGATTGCCGCATGGATACCCAAGGGCGCGTCGGTGCTCGACCTCGGCTGCGGCGACGGCAGCCTGCTGCGCTACCTCAAGGAAACCCGCGCGGTGCGCGGCTACGGCGTGGAGATCAACGACCCCGACATCGTGTCGTGCATCGCCAACGGCATGAACGTGATCCAGAACGACCTGGAATCCGGCCTGTCAGATTTCGAGGACGGCTCGTTCGACTTCGTGATCCTGTCGCAGACGCTGCAGGCCACGCGCCACACCGAGGCGCTGATCCGGGAAATGCTGCGCGTCGGGCGCGAGGGCATCGTCAGCTTCCCCAACTTCGGCTACTGGAAGAATCGCCTGAACGTGCTGCGTGGTCACATGCCGGTGTCGCAGGAATTGCCGTACCAGTGGTACGACACGCCCAATGTCCACCTGTGCACGCTGCACGACTTCGAGATGTTCTGCGATCGCCAGCGCGTCGCGATTCTGGAGCGACGTGTGATGACCGGTGCGTTTGAGATGAAGTTGCTGCCAAATCTGCTCGGCAGCACGGCGGTGTACCGTTTTCAGCGTGGAATATGATTTTGTAGGGGCGCGATTTATCGCGCCCTTTTCCGCAATCCAGGGCGCGATACCCAAAGGGTAAAAAAACCTCTTCGAGGTGAATCGCCCCCTACACATGCCACCATCTGACCGGGAATAAATAGCGTGACCGTCTGGCAACAACTCCTCACCCGCCGCATGCTGATTTGCGTGTTCACCGGCTTCGCCTCCGGGCTGCCGCTGTATCTGCTGTTCAACCTCGTGCCGGCCTGGCTGCGCAGCGAGCATGTCGATCTCAAGACCATCGGCCTGTTCGCGCTGATCCAGTTTCCCTACACTTGGAAGTTCATCTGGTCGCCGCTGCTGGATCGTTATGTGATACCGCTGCTGGGACGGCGGCGCGGCTGGATGCTGCTCACCCAGATCGGCCTGTTGCTGGTGATCGCGGCGATGGGCGGTTTTTCGCCACAGGAAAGCCTGTCCGCCATCGTGCTGCTCTGCACTCTGCTCGCCTTTCTCTCGGCCACCCAGGATATCGTGCTGGATGCCTACCGCCGCGAGTTGCTGGCGGATAACGAATTGGGTCTTGGCAACGCGGTGCATGTGAACGCCTACCGTATCGCCGGGCTGATACCCGGCTCGCTGTCGCTGATCCTTGCCGACTTTTTACCGTGGAATACGGTGTTCATCGTCACCGCGCTGTTCATGCTGCCCGGCATCGCGATGACGCTGATGGTCAGCGAACCGCACCGCGCCGCACCGCCCAGGACGTTGCGCGAAGCGGTGGTCGAGCCGTTCCGCGAATTCATCAACCGGCAGGGCGCACGTAGCGCGCTGCTAATCCTCGCCTTCCTGTTCTTCTACAAGCTCGGCGACAGTATGTGCACCGCGCTGGCCACGCCGTTCTACCTCGACATGGGTTTCTCCAAGACCGACATCGGCCTGATCGCCAAGAATGCCGGGCTTTGGCCGGCTGTCATCGGCGGTATGCTGGGCGGGCTGTGGATGGTGAAGATCGGCATCAACCGCGCGCTGTGGCTGTTCGGCGTGGTGCAACTGGTGTCCATCTTCGGTTTCGCCTGGCTGGCCTCGATCGGCCACCACGACCAGATCGGCGCGCTGGAACGCACCCAGCTGGCCATCGTGATCGGGCTGGAGGCGCTGGGCGTGGGGCTGGGCACGGTGGCCTTCGTCGCCTTCATCGCGCGCACCACCCATCCCGCCTACACCGCCACGCAGTTCGCCCTGTTCACCAGTCTGATGGCGATGCCGCGCACCTTCGCCAATGCCGCCACCGGCTGGTTAGTCGAAGGCATGGGCTGGACCGGTTTTTTTTTGCTGTGCGCGGTATTGGCGATACCGGGGATGCTGCTGCTGCTCAAGGTCGCGCCGTGGAACGAGGCAAAATCCTCCGCCGGGTAGCCGGTTGTGCGGCGTGGCGATAAGATGTCCCGACCCTTATGATCCTGAAAAATGCAGTTGATGATGAATATTCTTTTCATTCATGGTATGGCATTGCTTCTGTAGGCGCGAATTCAGTCGCACCTAACCTGTTGTTCGTGCGAATGAATTCGCACCTACATACACCTCAACTGCGTTTTCTAGGATGATGGCTCCTGCGCAAGAACTCGAACCCCGGCAACGGCTGGTCGCAGCCCTGCTCGATCCGCGCCGCTATCCCGGGGCAGCGCGGCAGGTGCGCCTGATCGAGACGCACATCTCGTGGGTGCTGCTGGCGGGTCATTACGCTTACAAAATCAAGAAACCGCTGAACCTCGGCTTCCTCGATTTTTCCACGCTGGAACTGCGCAGGCATTATTGCGAAGAAGAGTTCCGGCTGAACCGACGCCTCGCGCCGCAACTCTATCTCGGTGTGGTCGCCATCGGCGGCGATCCCGATCATCCGCAACTCGGCGCGCAGCCCGCCATCGAATACGCGGTGAAGATGCGGCGCTTTCCCGCCGCCTGCCTGATGGACCGGCAGCTGGCGCGCGGCGGCATCGCGCCGCAGCACATCGACAAACTCGCGGCCACATTGGCGTGTTTCCACGCCGGTTTGCCTGCCGCCGCACCGGACACGCCATTCGGCAGCCTTGCCGAAATCCGCGCGGCGGCGATGCAGAACTTCGAACAGTTGCAGCCGCTGCTCGGGACGGACGACGGCGTGGCGCAATTGCAGGCCGCGACCGGGGCCGAGTTGGCCGCGTGTGCCACGATCTTCGAGCAGCGCCGCACGGCCGGCTTCGTGCGCGAGTGCCACGGCGACCTGCACCTCGGCAACATCGCGCTCATCAACGACACGCCGGTGCCGTTCGACGGCATCGAGTTCAATCCCGCGCTGCGCTGGATCGACGTAATGGACGAGCTCGCTTTCCCGGTGATGGACTTGCTGCACCGCAACCGTCCCGATCTGGCCTGGCGCCTGCTGAATGCATATCTGGAAATCACCGGCGATTACGGCGGCATGGCGGTGCTGCGCTTCTACCTCGCCTATCGCGCCACGGTGCGCGCCAAGGTCGATGCGATCCGCGCCGCCCAGCCCGGCCTGCGCAAGCGCGCCGCGAATGATCTGCTGTACGCCAGTAAAAATTACCTCGACCTCGCGCGCAACTGCCTCGCCAAACCGCGTCCCGCGCTGATCATCACGCACGGTCTGCCCGGTTCCGGCAAGACTAGCTTCGCGCAGTCCGCGCTGGAGTATTTCGGCGCGATCCGCATCCGCTCCGACGTAGAACGCAAGCGCTTGCATGGGCTGGAGGCACTGGACGACAGCCGTCCCCGTTTCGGCGCAAGCCTCTACAGCACCGGAGCGACGCAACGCACTTACGCGCGCCTGCTCGACCTCGCGCGCGAACTGCTGGAATACGGCTTCCCCGTCATCGTCGATGCCGCCTTCCTCAGGAAAGAAGAACGTGCACGCTTCCGCGAACTGGCGCGGCAGATGCGCGTACCGTTCGCCATTGCCGCGATGCACGCGGATATGCAACTGCTGCGTGCACGCATTACTCAGCGCCAGACACGGGCGAGCGATGCCTCCGAGGCGGACATCGCGGTGCTGGAAAAGCTGGCGGCGGTGGTGGAGCCTGTCTTGCCAGAGGAACGAGCCTTTAGGGTGGATTTTTCGGATGAGACGAAGGGATGGGAAACGTTGGAAAAATTGGTGGGCGGCGCGAGCTGCTCCAGGGGGAATACCAACGAGTAGGGGCGGTTCACGAATCGCCCGAACGAACCAACAGGGCGATTCGTGAATCGCCCCTACGCTAGATCTTCCGCACAAACACCTTGGACTTGCGTTGCCAGTTGTACAGCGACTTCTTCTGCGCGGGCAGGTCGGCGACATCGGTTTCCTTGAAGCCGCGCTCGACGAACCAGTGTGCGGTGCGCGTGGTGAGCACGAACAGTTTCTTCAAACCCTGCTCCTTGGCGAGGGTGAGCATGCGGTTGAGGATAGCTTCGCCGTAGCCGTGATCACGGCATTGCGCATCCACTGCGAGGCAGGCCAGTTCGGCGGCTGCTTCGTCCGGGAACGGATACAGTGCGGCGCAACCGATGATGCGATGGTCGTGCTCCAGCACCACGAAACGGTCAATTTCCTGCTCCAGCAATTCGCGGTTGCGCCGCACCAGAATGCCCTCCGCCTCGAGCGGGCGCAGCAATTCGAGAATGCCGCCGATGTCTTCGATGGTCGCTGCGCGCAGAGTATTGAGTGTGCTCTCCACCACCATCGTGCCGATGCCGTCGTCGCTGAATAGCTCCTGCAGCAGCGCGCCATCGGTATGGCGGCTGATTAAATGAGTGCGCGCCACACCGGCCTCGCAGGCGCGGATCGCGCAGGGCAGGAACAGGCTCACGTCGTCCGGCAACTTGCGTTTTGGCTTTTCCGAAGGACGTGGAGCGAGCACCTCCTGCGCTTGTGCAATGGTGAGCTCCTTGAGCAGCGCGCCCTTCCTGTCATGCACACCGTCGGTATCCATCAGGAACACCAGTTTGTCGGCATCCAGCGCGATGGCGGTGGCGGTGGCGACATCTTCCAGCGTGACGTTGAACACTTCGCCGGTGGGGGAATAGCCGAGCGGCGACAGCAGCACCACCTCGCCGAATTCCATGCGGTCGTTCAGCGCTGCGATGTCCACCTTGCGCACGCTGCCGGTGTGCATCATGTCCACCCCGTTGATTACGCCGATCGGTTGCGCGGTGATGAAATTGCCGCCCGCCACGCGGATGTCGGCATTCGCCATCGGCGAATTAGCCAGCCCCATCGACAGCAGCGCCTCGATCTCGACGCGCACCCGCCCGACCGCCTCCTTCACACACTGTATGGTCTGTGCATCGGTCATGCGGATGCCGTGATGGTAGCTGCCTTCGAGATTGTTTTTCGCCAGATGCGCCTCGATCTGCGGCCGCGCACCGTGCACCAGCACGAGCCGGATGCCGAGCGCCGCCAGCAGGTTGAAATCGTGGGCCAGCTCGACAAACTTGCCGTCCGCCACCACCTCGCCGCCGAACGCGATTACGAAAGTACGGCCGCGAAAAGCGTTGATATAGGGCGCAACGGAACGGAACCAGGTGATGAAATCGGCAGGGGCAGTGGTCATGGGCATGGCAAGCTCACTCGGGAAGCTGATTGACGGTGTGATATTTAGGGCGAATAATGCCATGAACCCAAAGTGAATTGTGCATTGTCACGAGTAAAATTTACCGCCGGATGCCAGGGGGGATGCAAATGATCAATACGGGAAAATGGCTTTTCATATTATTTCTGTTGTCCGGCACTGCCTTGGCGGTCGAAGACGATCTGGTAAGACAGGCGGACGGACTGCTCAAGGAAGGCAAGGCGAAACAGGCTTACACGCTGCTGATCCCGCAACAATCCGAACGCGCGGGTGATCCCGACTTCGATTACCGGCTTGGCTTGGCCGCACTGGACAGCGGCCATCCCAATGAGGCGATCTTCGCGTTGGAGCGGGTGCTGGCGGTTAAGCCGCACCACTTGCAGGCACGTGCGGAGATTGCCCGTGCTTATCTGGCGATTGGCGAAACGGCAACCTCCAAGCAGGAATTCGAAACGGTCAAGGGACAGAACCCTCCCAAGGAGGTGAACACCACCATCCAGCGTTTCCTCGATGCCATCGAGCAGGCCACTGCCGGTGAACGCACGACGAAGAGAGGCTACCTGGAGGCTACCGTTGGCATCGACAGCAATGTCAACAGCGCGACCGGTAATGCTCAGGTGGCGATTCCCGCTTTTGGCGGTGCGGTTGCGACGCTGGATGCCCGCGGCGTGGAGCAGGATGACAGTTACGCCAGTGTCGCCGGCGGCTTCAACGTCCGCCACCCTTTGTCTCCCGAATGGGGCATATTCGGCGGCGCGAATTTCAGTCAGCGCGCCAATTCGTCGCAAGATATTTTTGACACCCAAAGTCTGGACGGCAATATTGGTGTCAACCGCAAGCTTGGCGATGATGTGTATTCCCTTGCCTTGCAGTTGCAGGCGTTTAGCGTTGATAACAGCGCATTCCGCGACTCCACCGGCCTGACAGCACAGTGGCAGCACACGCTGGACAGTAGCAGCCAGGTCAGCGCCTATTTCCAGTATTCCGATCTGCATTACCCCGGACAGGATGTGCGTGATGCCAACCGCTATGTGATGGGGGCGGCCTATGCCCGCGCGCTGAACGGCGACTATTCGCCGGTCGTGTATGTAGGCGGCTATGTGGGCCAAGAAGAGGAAAAGGCCGCCAATGTAGCTCACCTGGGGCATCAACTGATGGGGGTACGCGCCGGCGGCGAGATGAAAATCAACACCCAAACGCGGTTGTTCGGCTCGGCAAGTCTGGAGTCGCGCGATTATGGCGGGACAGACCCGCTGTTTTCGGTGGGTCGCGACGACACACAGTTCGACCTGAGGGTGGGTGGCAGTTATACACTCGCACCGAGCTGGACCGTTACCCCGCAACTCAACTATACCAAGAATAACTCCAACATCATCATCAACGATTATGACCGGACGGCGTTCAGCGTAACCCTGCGCCGCGACTTTAACTAAGTTTGGAGGAGCAGGACATGATCCCTCAACAGCACTTCAAATTAAGCCGCCAGACGATTCTGCTGGCGATGATTTCAGCCGCCTATCCGGTGACCGGATACTGTGCCGCAGTCGGCCGTGCGGATTTCGTGATTGGCGAGGTCGTGGCGGTGGCGGCTGACGGCATCCAGCGCCCCCTTGCCAAAGGGGCGGCCATCAATGTTGGCGATGCGATTAATACTGCTGTCGGTGCGCGGGCGCAGCTTCGTTTTTCCGATGGCGGATTTGTTTCGCTCCAGCCCAACACTCAGTTCCGGGTGGACGAGTACCAATATGACAACCAGACCGACGGCAAGGAAAAGGGGTTCTTCAGCCTGCTGAAGGGCGGCTTGAGGGCGATCACGGGCGCGATCGGCCGCGTCAACCGCAACACCTATCAGGTCGCCACGCCGTCGGCCACCATCGGCATCCGCGGCACCGGCTACAACGCCGTGCAGAGCGACGGCCTGCTGGTGAATGTCGGCGAGGGCGCGATCTCCTTGACCAACAATGCCGGCGAACTGGTCGTCACGGCGGGAGAAGCGGCTTTTGTCGCCGATTTCAACTCCGCGCCCGCCCTTACATTTCAGAAGCCGGACACCCCGCCTGCGGGCATCCTCGCGCCGGCTCCGGATACAGCATATAGCGAGGCAGAGAAGCTTGATGAAACGGGCACACAAACTATAGTCCCCCCAGCCGGCCTGACTTCTGGCTCCGGCCACGCTCTGGCTTTTGCCGGCCGCTACGACCCTGACGGAACATACCCATTTACCGAGGTTCTGCCCAATGTGACTGCCACCTTCAGCAGCACCAGCCAGTTGACCGAATATTCTGGTGGCTCTGAAGAAGATGGTGCGTTGGGAACCGCCAGCGTTTCATTCTCCGCCGCCGACGGCACCATCGGCTGGGGACGCTGGAACGGCGGAACCACTACCGGTGATAGTCCGCACCCTCTGAACCTAACGGGAGATACAGGCGATACTTTCCACTACGTGGTGGGCATCCCCACCCCGCAGGCCGACATAGACGCGATGAGCAACATCACCGCCACCTATTCCCTGCTCGGCGGCACGCGACCGACCGCTGACGGTTCCGAAGGCGGGCTCGGCACCCTGAACAGCGGTTCGTTGACCGCTTATTTTGGTTCGCGTACGGTTAGTACCAACCTGCAGATATCGTTCCCGGCGGTTGGTGGCAACCCTGTCAACACCTATGACATCAGCGCTACCAGCCTGAGTATCAACAACAACTCCACCTTCTCGACTACATCGGGAACGGCTACCGGCGGCAACACTTGTTATAACGGATGCAACGCCAATATCAGCGGGTTCTTCGCCGGTGCCAACGCCAGCCGTGCCGGGGTGGCTTATTCGTTTGAGGACAGCAGCGCAACGGGCAACGTCGCCGGTGTCGCCGCGTTCACGAAAGCATCGTCGGGGCCGGATGGCGTTGACCCCAATCCCCAATAGCAAGCGTAGGATGGGTGGAGCGTAGCGATACCCATCAATCGAATGTGAAAACGATGAGCACCGCTACACTCCTCCCTCACAGCATAGTCCCCGGCATTGCTTGGCCGGCAATCCTGCCGCCGGTGGGGGCGAGCATGCTGGCGATGCAATTCCAGTTGCAGCAAAGCCAGTGGTGGTCGCCGGAAGTATTGCGCGCTCACCAGCTGCAACAGCTTGCGGGGGTGTTGCGCCATGCTGGCGAGGCCGTCCATTTTTACCGGCAACGTTTCGCTGCGTCCGGATTCGATCCACGCGGCGGTTTCTCCGCCGAGGCGTTTTTCCAGCTGCCGCTGCTCACCCGCGCCGATATCCAGTCGGCGGGCAACGCGCTGGTGGCCAACAAACTCCCGCCGGAGCATGGCAAGTTTCTCACCTTCGGCTCATCCGGCTCCACCGGGCAGCCCATTCAGGTGCTGGGCAGCGAAGTGACTCATTTCTTCAGCGGCGCGCTGACCCTGCGCGACCATCTGTGGCATCGGCGCGACCTGTCCGCCAGACTGGCGGCGATCCGTACCATGGTGGAGAGCGCAACGCTGCAGGGATGGGGTCCCGCCACGGATGCGGTTTACACCACCGGCCCAAGCGCCACGTTCAGCATTTCCAACGACATTGGCGTGCAACTGGCGTGGCTTGTGGAACAAAATCCCGACTACCTGTTGAGCCATCCCTCCAACGTCCTGGCATTGGCGCGGCGCTGCCTCGAAACCGGCACGCACATCGGAAATCTGCGCGAAGTGCGCACCTTCGGCGAAACCCTGCTGCCGGGCTTGCGCGAGATGTGCCAACAGGCGTGGGGGGTGCCGGTCACCGATGCCTACAGCGCCGAGGAAGTCGGCAACATCGCGCTGCAATGCCCGTCACATGAGCACTATCACGTGCAGGCCGAGAATCTGCTGGTGGAAATTATTGACGCTGAAGGGCTGCCTTGCGCGCCGGGCCAGGTCGGGCGTGTGGTCATCACCACCCTGCACAACTTCGCCATGCCGCTGATACGCTACGCCAACGGTGACTACGCGGAAGCGGGTGAGCCATGTCCGTGCGGGCGCGGCCTGCCGGTGTTGAAGCGCATCATGGGACGGCAGCGCAACATGCTGATCCTGCCCGATGGCACACGGCATTGGCCGAGTTTCCCGGCAGAGATATGGGCCGACATCGCGCCGATTCGGCAAATCCAGCTGGTGCAGCACAGCCTCCGGCATGTCGGGGTGAACCTCGTAATTGATCAACCGCTGATACCGGAACAGCAGCAACGCTTCATCCGAGCACTGCAAAAAAGCCTCGGCTACCCGTTCGAGATAGAGCTGCGCCATGTGAAGCAGATCGAGCGCGGTGCAAACTGCAAATACGAAGGTTTCATTTCGATGATCGGCGGGTGAATTTAAGTCGTCTCACTCCTGTTGAGCTGAAGTTCGAGCACAGTCCACCGATCCTGTTCTGCCAAACCGAAGGCGTGTTTCTTTTGGCGGGTGCCGGCGATGCGATAACCGAATTTGTCGATGTACCACCGGATGACATCGGGCCTGTCCGCCTCCGTGCGCACTTGAACGATGCCCACGCCACGCATTTCCGCGATCCGTGCCTCTTGGAGTTTCTGGCCGATACCGCAACCGATGAACTCCCGATCCACCGCCAGGCTGGCGGTTTCAGCGTGCATTGCGTCGATTCGCAACCAGCTTGCCACACCGACCAGCTTGTTCCGCAGAATGGCGACGAAGGTGTTGTCCAATTCCAGATGATCACATTCAGTTTGGGGAACGGAGGGGCTTGCCTGTACCGGAGCCATGTTCCATCGGGCGAGCAACGCAATTACCGCTGCCGTGTCTTCAACCCGCATTTTCCGGATGAGAACCTGAGTGGCATTCCAGTTTTCCGGATCGCCAAGCCGCAGCTTAAGACGCGCCTCGTGGCAGGAAGCAATGGGGCGTTCAAATTCCCGAGCCAGACGCACGATGCGCTCGACGAGGCTGCGGTTGGTCGCTGCATCGCGTTGGGCGTAATTGTAATAGCGATTGTCCTCGAGCCCCACCCGCACATGGCCGCCCATGAGCAATGCAGCGGTGTTCATGGCTAGCTGGTAACGGCCGATGCCGGCAGCCGCCCAAACCCAATCACGCGGGATCTCGCGCACCAGATTGGCCAGATCCAGTACGCGCCCGGGCACGGCACCAAGTGAGCCGAGCAACAGATTGATGTAACAGGTGTGGGGAAGAAAGCCCTTGCGCTGCAAGTAAAATCCGTAATTGAGCATGCCGAGATCGAAGACCTCAAGCTCGGGTGTAATTCCCCGTTCCCGCATGAGCGTACAGAGCGCCTGTATGGTGTCCGGCGCATTCAGCGATGCCTGGGTGGGAAAATTAAGCGATCCTAAAGTGAGCGATGCCATGTCGGGCCTGGCACTGCCGTTCAGCTCGAAGACCGCTGTGCGTTTTTCCAAAGTGCCATGCATTCGGCCACTGGTGGTTGCCACCAGGATAGCGTCGGGATAGTGGTGCCGTATGCCCGCAAAAATGCGCCCGTAGATTTCTGGCTGCCAGGCAGGGCTGCCATCGGCAGCGCGGGCATGGATATGCAACATGCTCGCTCCGGCCTCCAGCGCTGCGGCAGCGTCTTCAACGATTTCCTCGACGCTCACTGGCAAGTGTGGACTGATTGCCTTGGTGGGCACATTGCCGGTAAGGCAGACGTTGATGATGAGCGGATCGTCGGCAATGCCCTGGGGCGGCACGCCACCGTACAAAGCGCCATGAGAATTGGAGTGGTTCAATT
>CAZMWC010000048.1:0-11067 GCA_964569805.1 uncultured Gallionella sp. | reverse complement strand
GGGGCGAAACACGGCATCCTGATCAAGAACGGGCTGGTGCTGGAAACCCTGTCCAAAGTGACGCATTTCGTGTTCGACAAGACCGGCACGCTGACCGAAGGCAGGATGAGCGTCGCGCAAATGCATGTCGCGCCCGGCGTGATGAAGGAGGACATATTGCGCAATGCGGCAGCGGTGGAACGTTACAGCGAACACAGCGTGGCGAAAGCCATTGTCGCGGAAGCGGACCAGCAGCAGTTGAATTATCGTGACATTGGCGCGTCGGGATTTCATGCAACAGCAGGTTTGGGTGTGGAAGCAAGCATAGATGGAAAAACCGTGTTGCTGGGCAGTGCGGAGTGGCTGAGACAGCGCGGCATCGCGCTCAATGCGAAGTTGCAGGCACGGGCGCATGAACTGGAAGCGCAGGCGATGAGTTGCGTGCACGTTGCAATGGGCGATGCGCATCTGGCCGTATTTGCGCTGGCGGATAAATTGCGCGGTGACGCGCGGCAATTGATTGGCGAGTTGCGCGCGGCGGGCATCGCGATGACGCTGCTCTCCGGCGACCGCAGGCCGGTTGCCGAGGCGATCGCGCGGCAACTGGGCGGCATGGAAGTCATTGCCGAAGTGTTGCCGCAGGACAAGGATCAGATGATCCGGCAGTTGCAGCGGCACGGCGCGGTGGTCGCCATGGTGGGCGACGGCATCAACGATGCTCCGGCGCTGATTCGCGCCGATGTCGGCATCGCGCTCGGTTCCGGCACCGATGTTTCGGTGGAGAGCGCCGACATCGTGCTGATGCACAATGAACTGGATAAGGTGCGCCAAGCCACCCTGCTGTCGCGCCGCACTTTGCGCACCATCAAGCAGAATATCGGGCTGTCTTTCGTCTATAACGCTATCATGGTGCCGCTGGCGATGATGGCGCTGGTGACGCCGCTGGTAGCGGCAATCACCATGCCGCTCAGCTCACTGGCGGTGATCGGCAATGCGGCGCGCATACGTACTTTATTCAAGAAGCAATAAGGGGGTGCCATGGATGTAATTTACAGTCTGATACCCGGCATGATGTTCTTCGGCCTGATATTTCTCGTGGTGCTGATCTGGGCGGTGAAAAAGGGGCAGTACGAGGACATGGAAGGCAGCGCCAACCGGATTCTGTTCGACGACGATGAAGACATGATGGATCATCCTGATGAAACTACTGATATAACTACTAGCCATCTGACTAACCCAGCACAAGACGCTGGGCGAGTCATTGGTTATAGCCATTCGACCAGGCTATCAAAAGACGATAGCCAAGTCGCCGGTTATGATGACGGCAAGGGTGGCGAAACAAGCAAGGGAATTCCGAACTGAAGTAGTCGGCGATTTGATTCAAAACTGCTTGGCCATCAATATTTCAAAATGGTCGGACTGTACGTCTGGAATGTGCCAGGATCGGTCGTTCAAGCCAATCAAGCCAAACAGCAGGTATTCGGCCATAGCGGACCTTTGCGATGGGTAGGCGTTACTTCCGCTTCGCGCCTAAAGCGGAAGTCAGTTCCGCGTTGTATCCAACATGGACACATTCATTGAAATTGTGCGAACTCACCATTCGCACACTGATGCACTGCGTTCGTCATCACTAAAACCGCAGTTCGATCCGAAATTCCGCGTAATCAATACCATTGAGCTGGTAGGACACTCCAGGCCGACTCTCTGCTCGTATGGATATTCCGTGAAAATTACAAACGCTCTTGGCGAGAAATAAGCCAAGCCCCTGGCCCGGCATAGGCTTTACGCTGGCACCTCGAAACCCCTTGTCAAACAGTTTTGTAAGTTCCTCGCGGCTTACTGTTGGCCCCATCGAGTTCACGGTCACTATTTGTCGTCCCGAATGCTCTTCGAATTCCACAGTGACTGTTTGATCTGGTGGCGAATACTTGATGCCATTGTCAAGCAAGACGAATGGTAAAAGCTCAAAGACGGGCAGTGCATCGATCTCAACCCTGGATACACCGTTAAGTCGGATGTTGATGCGGCGATCTCTTGCCTCCTCGGCGAGGATCCTCTTTGCTTTGTCAAACTTCTTGTAAATACCCGATCTGATGGGGGTTTGACTTTCCAGCGCACTCGGGTTCAGCTCAATGTCGGTGTAAGCCAACCGTGAAGAAATCATACCGGCTGTATAGAAAATTGACAGTGCCGTTTGATTCAATTGTTGCTGGCCATCGGTGTCACGGCTTAGTCGCTCAGCAAATTTCAAGAGCTGCGCGCTAAATCGGCGAACCTCATGAAGCGTACTGTCAAGAATCTCGGTGATTGATTGAGACCCACTGCTTAGGCGTTCGTTTTCCTTCCTCAGGCTAGCAACCTCTTCTTGGAGCGCCGCAAGCTTCTTATTCTGTTTGTCGTACCGCATTCAGACCCCCAAAGCCCGCCCTATCAAAGTTGCTACAGCGGTGGCCGAAAACTTGATAACCAGATCCTTTGCTTCCTGACTGATCCCAAGTGATTTGGCCTTGTTTGCAAGGTAGTCTGGCCTTTTTTCGCGCACCGACTTTATGAACGCCTGCTCAAGCTCCAGAATTTCTATCAACTCTAACCCGCGTTCCAGCAGTGCTCGACGCATCCGAATCCAACGACTCCGGGGATTTATCACCTCATTGATACCCAACTCCAACGTTTGAACCCACACCTCAATACTTGCGTCCTTCTCAATGCGTTTGTCCGCTACGGTAAGTGCATTCATCATGGGAAGGCTATATGTCAAGCCGGTATAAGCAACAAGGAACTTGTCCGGATAAGCCTTGCGAATCTCCGCTACAAGATGTGCTCCCTCTAGTGCGCTACCAAAGGCTTTGCCGACTCCACCAACGTCCGAAATAATTATCGAGAATGTTGAGATTTGATCAAGGGATCGAATGTCTGGCCCGAGCTCGACAATTCGGAACTTATGTATGAGTAGGGCCTCTTTGGGGGAAAACGGTTTGTCGTCGAGGACCGCGATCTCGACCTTGGATTTCGCTTCAGCGAGATCAATGGATTCCTGCCCTATAGAGCTTAGACGCTCCGGTGTGCCAAATGTATAGAACATCTGATTTTGTATTCAGGTGTGGCGATAATGAGGCAGTATAGAATTTGCTAATGAAATAGTACAGGTCACTTCGGCTATCGGGCCAATTGCGGCCATTGCCCTATCTGAAAATAGGCTGCTTTCCAATTCCGGTGTTCAACGGAGGGGGCAAAGGTAGGTTTTAGGTACAATGCTATAAACAGTTACGAGTTGTAGCCAGAATTCCCTTACCTATGAGTCTGATCAAATCTCGAAAACGTGTCGCCGATCACGGGGAAGTGTTCACTCCCGCATGGATGGTCGATGCGATGCTCGACCTTGTGAAGGACGAGTCCGAGCGCATCGACGCCCGTTTTCTGGAGCCTGCCTGCGGCAGCGGCAACTTCCTTGTCCGCGTCCTTCAACGCAAGCTCGCCGCTGTCGAACTCAAGTACGGCAGGTCGGATTTCGAGCGCCAGCACTATGCGCTGCTCGCACTGATGTGCATCTACGGCATCGAACTGCTGGCGGACAACATCGCCGAATGCCGGACGAATCTGCTGGATATTCTTGCTGACTACCTGGAGATCGAGGAGTCGGACGACCTTTATCGTGCTGCGTCCTACGTGCTGTCGCAGAATCTCGTCCACGGTGATGCCTTGACGATGTGCAACAGTGTCGGCCAGCCGATCACCTTCGCGGAGTGGGGCTACCTCGGCAAGGGCAAGTTCCAGCGCCGCGACTTTCGTCTTGATGTGCTCACCGGTTCGTCGGCTTTCAGCGCGGAGGGTTCGCTCTTCGCCCACCTGGGCAAGCACGAGATATTCATGCCGACCAAAACCTGGCCGCCGCTGACGGTGAGCGAATTGGCGGCTAATTGTGGCGGGTTCGCCGCAATTGCGAATCAGGCGGAGGAAACAAGACCATGAGTGACAAGCCAGTGCGCCTGAGCGAAACTCCCTCCACCTCATCCCGGCTGTTTGAAGATGTCCGCGCCATCCTGCGTGATGCCCGCGGGATAGCGTACACCGCAGCCAATGCCGCCATGGTGGATGCCTACTGGCGCATCGGCCGTCGCATTGTCGAGGAGGAGCAAGGTGGCGCCGCCCGTGCCGAATACGGCAGCCAGCTCATTCGGCACCTTGCGCGCGCCCTCGGCGAGGAATTCGGCAGGGGCATGTCCGTTGCCAATCTCAGGAATTTCAGGCAGTTCTACCTGACCTTCCCCGACTTGGGAAAACGCTACGCACTGCGTAGCGAATTGAGCTGGACCCATTGGCGGCTGGTCATGCGCGTCGAAAACCCACAGGCAAGGGACTACTACATCGAGGAAACCGCCCGCCATCAATGGACTTCCCGCGCGCTGGAGCGGGCCATCGAGACCCACAGCTTCGAACGTCTGCTGCAAGCCCCCCAATCCGCCGCACCGGCTGTTCAGGCGGCCCATCCGATGCATCTCCTGAAAGATCCCTATATCCTCGAATTCCTTGATCTTCCGGACAGCCCATCGCCCAGCGAACGCCAGCTCGAAGATGCCCTCGTCGCCCGCCTGCGCGACTTTCTCATGGAACTCGGCAAGGGCTTTTCCTTCGTGGGCCGCCAGTTCCGCATCAGCACCGAGACCACCCATTTTTATGTTGATCTCGTTTTCTACAACTACCTCCTCAAGTGCTTCGTCCTCATCGACCTGAAAACGAAAAAACTTACCCACGCTGACATCGGGCAGATGGATATGTATGTCAGGATGTTTGACGACCTCAAACGCGGAGAAGGTGACAACCCCACGCTGGGCATCATCCTGTGCGCGGACAAGGACGAAACCCTCGTCCGTTACTCCGTCCTCAGCGAGAGCCAGCAGCTTTTTGCCTCCAAATATCGTCTCGTCCTCCCCAGCGAAGAGGAACTGCAAAGCGAACTCGAACGTCGCCACATCCTCGATTGGCCGCAACAGGAAGGGAGCGGCGAACCATGAACACACAAGCCAGCTTCTCCCTGCGCGGGCGCAATCCCGATGTGCTGACCTGCATCGCCAACCTGTCCAACGACGAAGTCTTCACGCCGCCTGAATTCGCCAACCGCATGCTGGATACCCTCGCTGAGGCGTGGGCGGCGAGCCACGGCGGGGCGAACATCTGGGCGGACAAGACGGTGAAGTTCCTCGACCCCTGCACCAAGTCGGGCGTGTTCCTGCGCGAAATCACAAGCCGTCTTACCAAAGGGCTCGAACGCAAAATACCGAACCTGGAAAAGCGCGTCGACCACATCCTGACGAAGCAAGTGTTCGGTATCGGCATCACCCATCTCACCAGCCTGCTGGCGCGGCGCAGCGTGTATTGCTCGAAGCACGCCAACGGTGAACATTCCATCGCCAAGGGCTTTAACAATGAAGCAGGAAACATCTGGTTCGAGCGAACCGAGCACACGTGGGCCAACGGCAAATGCGCACTTTGCGGAACTAGCCAAGCGGCACTGGATCGCGACGAAGGATTTGAAACTCACGCTTATGCGTTCATTCACACTGACAACATCAAGACTCGGATAGCCGAGTTGTTTGGAGGCAATATGCAGTTCGATGTCATCATTGGAAATCCGCCCTATCAGTTGGACGACGGCGGCTTTGGCAAGAGTGCCGCACCGATTTATCAGTTGTTCGTGGAGCAGGCCAAGAAGCTCGAACCGCGTTATCTGTCTCTGGTGATTCCAGCGCGCTGGTTCGCTGGCGGCAAAGGCCTCGATGAATTCAGAGAGGCGATGCTTACCGATAATCGCTTGCGCTCCATTGATGACTACCTCAGCGCGGCGGATGTATTTCCGGGCGTGGGTCTCAAAGGTGGCGTGTGTTACTTCCTATGGGAACGGGACAACCCCGGCCTCTGCCGCGTGACCACCCGCTTCAAGGATTGGCCTGTTTCGACCGCCACGCGACGGTTGCTAGAACAGGGTGCGGATGTGTTCATCCGCTTCAATGAAGGGCTGTCGATTCTCAAGAAAGTCGTTTCTGTCGAAACTGGGCAATCTGAAACTCTCTTGCTGCCAGAAAGAAAGCGATTTGATCGGCTCGTCAGTTCGCTCCGACCGTTCGGATTCCGTACCTTCTTTCGTGGACGTAAACAAATGCGAAAAGGGGATGTGACGATTTATCAAAACGGCGGAACGGGTTATGTTGCGCGCGAAGAGGTTGAGACAAGTACAGAACTGATCGACAAATGGAAGATTTATGTTGGCCGCGCCGCACCGGGGACAGGAAATCGCGACAGCTATCCGCACCGCATTCTCAGTACGCCCTTCATTGGTGAGCCAGGCAGCATTTGTTCCGAAACCTATTTGTGCATTGGCCCGCTCGATTCCAAGAGCGAGGCCGAAAGTGTCTTGTCCTACCTCACCTGTCGGCTGACGCGCCTGCTGATTCTTCTGCACAAACCTTCGCAAGACACCACGCGCAAGGTTTACACCTTCGTGCCCACGCAGGATTGGACCAAACAGTGGACGGATGCTGACCTCTACGCGAAGTACGGCCTGAATGATGAGGAAGTCGCATTCATCGAGAAGATTGTCCGTCCGATGGAACTGACGAGCGACTTGTTCGATGAAGTTTCCGTGGACGAAGGCGACGATGAGTAAGTCCATCGACGAAATCCTCGCGCCCAGACCGGAAGCCCGGCCGCGCATCTACGCCTACTCGATTGCCGATGTGGCGCACAAGGGGCTGCTCAAGGTAGGGCAAACCACGCGCGACGTGAAACAGCGCGTCGCCGAGCAGCTAAAGACTGCTGCCATTGAAAACTACAAGATCGAACTGAACGAATCCGCCGAGCGCGACGACGGCAGTATCTTCAGCGACCATGAGGTGCGTGCAGCGCTCCAAAAGAGAGGTTTCGAGAAGATCAAGCTGGAATGGGTGCGTTGCACGCTCAAGGATGTGAAGACCGTTCTCACCGAGCTGCGCACCGGCCAGCGCTTCACGGGGTCGCACCACGAGACCTTTCCGATGCGCCGCGAGCAGGCCGATGCGGTGGACAAGACCTTCGACTACTACCGCTCGATCTGGACCGAGAACAAGAACGCCGCACCGCGCTTTTTGTGGAACGCGAAGATGCGCTTCGGCAAGACTTTCACTTCCTACCAGCTCGCCAAAAAACTCGGCGCCAAACGCGTGCTGGTGCTGACCTTCAAGCCGGCGGTCGAGGATGCGTGGCAGACCGACCTTGAGAGTCATGTGGACTTCGATGGTTGGCAGTACCTTTCGCGCTCTTCCGGCAGCGACCCGACGCAGATCGACCGCAAGCAGCCGGTGGTCTATTTCGGCTCGTTCCAGGATTTGCTGGGTCGAGACTCAGTCGGGAACATCAAGCCGAAGAACGAGTGGCTGCACGCGGTGAACTGGGACTTGGTGGTGTTCGACGAATATCACTTCGGGGCCTGGCGCGAGACGGCGAAAGAATTGTTTGAGGGCGAAGAAGAGACCGTCGCAAAGAAGGAAGCCAGGCTCGAATATGCCGGCGGGCTGGAAGACATGAATGAAGACCTCACCGTGCTTTCGGAACAGGAATCCGAGTTCCTGCCCATCACCACCCGTGCGTATCTCTACCTCTCCGGCACGCCGTTCAAGGCGCTGGCAACGGGTGAGTTCATCGAGGAACAGATATTCAACTGGACCTACACTGACGAGCAGCGTGCCAAGGAAGCCTTCGCCACTAAGCACCCCGGCAAGCGCAATCCCTACGGGGCGCTGCCGCAGATGCGCTTGCTGACGTATCAGATGCCGGACGAATTGGTGGCCATCGCCAGCGCGGGGGAATTCGACGAATTCGATCTCAACGCCTTCTTCGAGGCATCGGGTACAGGCAAGGCAGCAAAATTCAAACACAAGAGCGATGTGCAGAAGTGGCTGGACATCATTCGCGGGGGTTACGCACCCAAATCGGTGGAGCATCTGAAGACGGGTTCGCGACCGCCGTTCCCGTATTCGGATGTGCGCCTGCTGCCGTATCTGCAACATTCGTTCTGGTTCCTGCCCAACGTGGCGGCCTGCCACGCGATGGCGAACCTGCTGGCGGAAAAGCACAATGTCTTCTGGCATGACTACGATGTGCTGGTTGCGGCCGGGGCGTCGGCGGGCATCGGGCTGGAAGCCTTGCCGCCCGTGCGCCATGCCATAGCCAGCGGCTTCGAGACCAAGACCATCACGCTGTCGTGCGGCAAGCTCACCACCGGCGTCACGGTGCCGCAGTGGTCGTCCATGCTGATGCTGCGCAATCTCAAATCACCGGAGACCTATTTCCAGGCCGCGTTCCGCGTGCAGTCGCCGTGGTCGATCAAGAACCCGAACGGCGACAATCCGAACGAGGAAGAGATACTCAAGCCCATCTGCTTCGTGTTCGACTTCGCGCCTACCCGCGCCCTGCGGCAACTGTCTGAGTATGGCATTGGCCTGTCGCCCAACGAGTCGAATCCCGAGAACGCGGTGAAGGAACTGGTCTCCTTCCTGCCCGTGCTGGCCTACGACGGTGCGAACATGACGCAGATCGACGCGGGCGGCATCCTCGACATCGCGATGGCAGGCACCTCGGCCACACTGCTGGCGCGCAAGTGGGAGAGCGCGCTGCTGGTGAACGTGGACAACGACACGCTGCGGCGCATCATGGACAACGCCGAGGCCATGGCTGCCGTGGAGCGCATCGAAGGTTGGCGCGCGCTGGGCGACAACATCATCGAGACCATCATCAACAAGAGCGAGAAGGTCAAGGAACTCAAGAACAAAGCGAAGAATAAGGAACTGACGGAAAAGCAAAAGAAGCAGCTCACCGAAGAGGAAAAGGAATACAAGTCCAAGCGCAAGCTGGTTCAGGAAAAGCTGATCAAGTTCGCCACCCGCATCCCGGCCTTCATGTATCTGACCGACTTCCGCGAGAACACGCTGCAGGATGTCATCACCAAGCTGGAGCCGGATTTGTTTCTGGCCGTCACCGGCCTGACGGTGCAGGACTTCCATCTGCTCGTCCGCCTCAAGGTGTTCAACACCGAGCAGATGAACCAGGCCGTCTTCGCCTTCCGTCGCTATGAAGATGCATCGCTACGCTACACCGGCATCGAGAGTCACGCGGGCCTGAGTCACTACGGCTTGTATGACACGGTGGTGGCGAAGGATTGAAGGAATAATCGACTGCTTTGGGTTAGAAAGCAGAAGTAGCTCACCTATATCCCGAGCTTCCGTTTAGGCCGAATAGCGACCTTTCGTAGCAAACGAAATGACCATCTCCAATGGGTCGGAAGCCGACATTAGGCAGGTTCAGAGCAGCAGCGGAAGTTGAGTTGGGCACCGACTATCAAACCTACCCGAGCACCTCTCCGTTTGCCAGCAAAGGTTGCAGCAGTTTGCCGAAATCCTTGGGCGGGACATATTGCAGCACGGGTTTCTCTTCGCCGCCCAGGGTGATGTCCAGGCCATCTTGCGGATACAGCCAGTGGACTGCGCCACTTTTCTTTTCCTTGATGCGCTGGCCCGGCTGGCCGAAGCGTTTCAGGAAAATTTCCTCGCCCAGACGGATTGATGGCATGTAGGTCAGGCTGCTGATGGGTAACTCGCGCAGTCGGGCTGCATCAGCCGGCGCCGGTGTGATTTTTTTACTGTCCCCCGCTCTGCTGATGCGCAAGCCGCGTTCATACATGGCCTGCAATTCCGCTGCGGGAACGGCGATATTGATGACGATTCTGGATTTTAATTCCGCCAGTGTGACCTGTTCGAAAAACATCTCGGCGGCCAGTTGCCCGTCCGGCGACTTGAACAGGCTGGGCTCGGCTTCTTCGCGGAAACGCTGTTCCGCTTCACCGGCGGTGCTTGACCCGAGCGTCAGGCCGAAGATGCGTGTCGTGTCCGGTGCGGGATGTTCGATATGCCAGGGCAGGTCAATTTTCTGGCTGGATTTCCCCGATGTGAAAAACGAGCCCGCGAAAATCAAGACCGAAAGGATGCCGACGCTCCAGTATAATTTGCGTTCCATGGTTATTTTTGAGCGGGGTTTGTTGGATGCTGGTCCGACCATGCATTGGGGATAGCCGTAAACTGCTGCCGAAAAGCGGGAAGCCCGGCAGATTGTCGCGCGTTAATGCTGTTTGCCGATAAAGGCGCGCAAACCGGGCAGGTCAATCAGTTCCACCGAACGAGTATTGACGCTTATCAGGCCGCTATTTTGAAATTGCGAAAATGCGCGGCTGACGGTTTCCAGCTTTAACCCCAGATAGCTGCCAATTTCCTGGCGTGACATGCGCAACTGGAATTGGGTCGGCGACAAGCCGCGCGCTGCAAAACGTTGTGACAGGTTGAGCAGGAATACGGCCAATCGTTCTTCGGCGCGCATCGAACCGAGCAGCAGCATGATGCCCTGGTCGCGCACGATCTCGCGGCTCATGATTTTGTGCAGGTGGCGTTGCAGGCTGGGTAATTCACGGCTCAACGCTTCCAGCTTGTTAAACGGCAACTCGCATACCTCGCTGTTTTCCAGGGCGACCGCGTCGCAGGCATGGTGTTCGGTGCAAATCGCATCCAGACCGATAATTTCACCGATCATCTGAAAGCCGGTCACTTGCTCGCGTCCGTCCTCGTGCAGCACCTGGGTTTTGAATGAGCCGCGGTAAATGGCATACAGCGACTGGAATTTGCCGCCGCTGCGGTAAAGATAATCGCCGCGCACATAGCTGCGCTTGAGATGGCTGATCGCATCCAGTTGCCGTATTTCACCCATGCTGAGATTGACAGGCAAACACAGTTCCCGCAGGTTGCAGTTGGAGCAGGCGATTTTGAGGCGAGAGTTTGAAACGGATTGTTGCACGTTGTCTGCCTTTGGTAATGGGGAAGCGGGAATTCCGCCTTTATTCGTCATTTGTGGCTTTAACATTTGATAAGTCTGACATGAATCTTGACATATATCAAACCATTGCAGGTGGACGATAAGCATAATGTACGACATGTTGCGGGGGGTATTTATGAATGAGCCAGCCAATCAACTGGTAGTGGACTTGGAGTTGATACGCAGGCTGGATAAGAACGG
>CAZMWC010000047.1:0-11230 GCA_964569805.1 uncultured Gallionella sp. | reverse complement strand
GCGGCGTTAAGTGCGTCATGAGGATGGGATAGTCTGCTGGAATGATTATGGGGGGGCGCGATTCAAACTGATGTGGCGTAGGGGCAATTCACGAATTGCCCGGGCGATTGATATAACTACTAGCCATTCGACTAAGTTGGCAAACAACGCCAACTAAGTCGCTGGTTATCGTGAATCGCCCCTACCCAATCGCATCCCCTTGCCGATTGGCGCGATTGATGCCACATCAGTTTGAATCGCACCCGATTATGGGTGCGTACTGGCACACTACCAAAAAAGGGGATAAGTTGAACGAAACAATGCCATTATCAGGGTTGAAGGTGGTGCTGATCGATGACAGCAACACCATACGGCGCAGCGGTGAGATATTTCTGTCTCAGGCAGGCTGCAAAGTGACGCTGGCTGAAGACGGGTTTGACGGCTTGTCCAAAATTGTGGAGCAACAGCCTGACCTTATTTTCATCGATGTGATGATGCCGCGCCTGGATGGCTACCAGACCTGTGAATTGATCAAGAGCCATCCGCACTTCAAAAAAATCCCCATTGTCATGCTGACCAGCAAAGACACACTGTTTGATCGTGCGCGCGGCAAACTGGTTGGCGCGGAACAGTATCTAATTAAACCGTTCAACAAGAGAAGCCTGATAGAGGCAGTTATCACACACGTGCGGCGCGGAAAGGAGTAATCACAATGGCGATCAGAAAAATTCTGGTGGTGGACGATTCGGCAACCGAGCGCCTGGTTATCGGGGAGCTTTTGAGTAAGCAGGGATTCGAGGTTTTTTTTGCCGAGGACGGGGAAAAAGGTCTGTCGCAAGCCAAACTCGTCAAGCCGGACTTGGTGCTCATGGATGTGGTGATGCCGGGGCTGAATGGGTTTCAGGCGACCCGTGCCATTGCCAAAGACCCGGAAACGCAGCATATCCCGGTGATCATTTGCACGACCAAAGGCCAGGAAACCGACAAGATCTGGGGTGAGCGGCAGGGTGCAAAAGGCTATGTCGTCAAACCGATACAGGCTGCCGACCTGTTGGGCAAGATTGCCGCTCTGGGATAGCAGTTATATGGCTAAACGGCTCAATCTACGTGAATTCCAGCAACGTTTGTCCGACCGGCTGCAGGACAAGGATGTGTCGGCAACGCGCATACCCACGTTGGGCGTGGTGATCGCCGGGCAAAATTGGCTGGTGGAGATGGTGGATATCAGCGAAGTGTTGCCGTCGCCGCAGTTGACCGTCGTGCCCTTTACCAAGCCGTGGTTTCGCGGCATGGTGAATGTGCGCGGCAATCTGTATGGCATCACCGACCTGGCAGCCTACCAGCGCAGCGGTGCCGCTTCGGGCGAACCCTGCAATCGGCTGTTGCTGGTAGCGGGGCGATACGCGTTCAATGCGGCGTTACTGGTTGATCGGGTGCTGGGTCTGCGCGATGCGCGGACATGGGCGCGGAATGAGGCTGAAGGGCAGGCTGTGTATCACGATGAGCAAGGCATACCATGGTGCAAGCTGGATATTGCCGGTTTGCTGGAGCAGCCGGATCTTTTGCAAATAGGCAACTAGCTGCCTGCCAGGAATTTATGTTTTGGGAGAATAACTAACATGGCATTAAAACCGGCATTACCCAAACTCAACCTGCTCGCAAGAACAGCCAACGCCCCGTTGCCGCTCATCGGAAAGCTGCCGATCGCACAGCGGCTGAATATTTTGGGCGCATTGGCGGCATTGTGTTTGATCATCGCTGCGATAGCCGTTTCCATGAACAACCGCGAGGCCGGATATATAGCCGGTTATGCGGCCGAGTCCGGCAAGCTGCGGATGTTGTCGCAACGGCTGTCCAAGCAGGTGCTGCTGGGTATGGCCGGCAAACCCGATGCGTTCGATGGTTTGGCGCAGAGCAGACAAAATTACACCAGAATCATCGAGCGCCTGGACAAGGGTGATGACCTGTTGCCTGCGGTCAGCGGCAGCGCGCGCGATGCTCTGAATGCTTTGAAGGGTGATGCCGGCAAGATGCTGGCAGATGTAAAAGCGGTAGAGGATAGCCGCGCCGCCTTTGTGGCGGTGGGTAAAGCGGCGGAGGCGATGGATGCTGCCAGCGTCAATTTGCGCGATCTGACGCAGCAAATGGCGGATAGTTTTTCCGGTGAGCAAAAAGTGGCTGCGGCCAGTCTGGCTCTGGCGGTAGAGCGTACCGCCAAAGATGCTTCCAGAATGCTGGCAAGCGACGTGACAGCAGAGCAAATGGCACGGTTTGAACTATATGCCTTGACCGCCAAAAGCGCTCTGGCCGGACTGCCATCGGCTGATGCGAATGTGCAAGAGGTAGCGAAACTGTTCGAGCCGTACCACAGCAATATTGCGATTCTGGTTGCGCAGGTTCCCAATCTGGCGAAAGCAAAGAAATCCGCCCGGTCAGTTTTGTCCGACTCGGATAAATTGCTGGCAAAAGCGCAGTCATTGGTAGATGCCTATCAGGATTCGTTACAGTTGAGCATTTCCGGTGCAATTGCGCCGGTGGCTGCCGGAGTTACTCTATTATTCCTGTTGTTGATTTCCAAGGAATACATCGGCGATTCGCATCGCCGCGCCGGGGATGCGGAGCTTTCCAACAAACAAAACCAGGACGCGATTCTGCGCTTGATGAATGAGCTGAGCGATCTGGCGGAAGGCGATTTGACGGTGCATGCGACCGTGACGGAAGACATCACCGGCGCAATCGCAGACTCGGTGAATTACACCGTCGAAGAATTGCGCAAGCTGGTGGCGCGCATCACTGCGACATCGGAGCAGATGGGCCGCGCCACCAAAGATGCCGAGTCCATTTCCAAAGGGTTGCTGGATGCCGCGCAACGGCAGGCACGGGAAATTCATGAAGCGGAAGAATCCGTGCAACTGATCACCCGGTCAATCCAGGAGGTGGATGCCAGCGCGGCACAGTCCGCCGAAGTGGCGCGACGCACCCTGATCGTCACCAAACAAGGCGCGGTGGCGGTGCACAACACGATTGCGGGCATGGACGGTATCCGCGAACAGATTCAGGAAACTTCAAAACGCATCAAGCGGCTCGGCGAGAGCTCGCAGGAAATCGGCGAGATCGTGGATCTGATCTCCGACATTACCGAACAAACCAACGTGCTGGCGCTCAATGCGGCGATTCAGGCGGCTTCTGCCGGCGAGGCCGGGCGGGGGTTTTCGGTGGTGGCGGAAGAAGTGCAACGCTTGGCGGAACGCTCTGCCGAAGCGACCAAACAAATCGGCGCACTGGTAAAAACCATCCAGAGCGATACGCATGATGCGGTGACGGCTATGGAAAGGAGCACTCTGGGCGTGGTCGAGGGTGCCAAATTGTCCGATGTGGCCGGTCGGTCCCTGCGCGAAATTGAGCAGGTTTCCAACGAGCTGGCGAGCCTGATCAACAGCATCTCGGTTTCCACACAAGTGCAGACAGACATGGCCGGCGAAGCGGTGACCGCGATACAGGGCATTTTGCAGATTACCAGGCAGACCACGGAAGGCACGCGACTGGCCAGCAACTCTGTCGCGCAGTTGTCCAGGCTGGCCTCCGACCTGGGCAGTTCGGTGGCGGGCTTCAAGTTGTAATTCCGGGCATACCGTAATCACCAACCCATGTTCAACAGCACACACTTTGATCCAGCCATACTCGCTGCCGTGAAATCGCGGCTGGACAGCGCGCTGTCCGCGATCAACACAAATCTTGAACAATATCTCGGGATGCACGCTGCCAATGTCGGGACATTGGAGAAAGCGCGCGATGAGCTGCGCGGCCTGACGGACTTGCTGAAAGCCGCTCACTTGAACGGCGTGGCGGTGTTCTGCGCCGAGCTGGGGGTTTTGCTGGGCGAACTGGCGGCTAACCCGAACATGATTTCTGGCGCGCATCACGATGTGTTGCGCCGCGCTTTGTCCGGGCTGGAAAATTATCTCGATGCGCTATCTTTTGGCGCAGATAACGCCGCGCTGCGCCTGTTCCCGCAGTATCAGGAACTGCAACAACTGCGCGGTCTGGAAATGGCCTTTGACCTGGATCTGTTTTACCCCGATCTGTCGGTGCCATTACCGCGCCAGGTATTGTCCGAGCCTCCGCAAGAGGGCACGCCGGCGCACCTCAAAGTACTACGCAGCCAGTATCAGCAGGGGTTGATGCGCTGGTTACGCCAGGATGATGTCCACACGGCCTTGACTCTGATGCAACAGGCGTTGGGCAGCGTGATGCGTTGTATGCCCCAGGATGACGGGCGCGCGATCTGGTGGGTCGCCAGCGGGTTGCTCGATTGCCTGCGCTTTGACGGGCTTCCTCCCGAATTGAATGCGCGCAAATTGCTGGGGCGCATAGATCAGCAAATGCGCGCGGTCATCGAGGATCATATTGGTGAGCCGCAGCAGATCATGAACGAAATGCTTTACCTGATCGGGAACAGCCATACCGTGAGCGATTTGGTAGACGCGATCAAACAGGCTTACGCGCTGGACCGTTATTTGCCCGAGCTCTCGGTGCTGCCTCCCGGTGAAGCCGCGCAATTGCTGAATTTCATGCACGACCAGTCGCGTCTTGCCGAAGAAAGCTGGGAACGTTGCGTGCAGGGCGACCAAGCCGCCTATGCGGAATTCGTCGATCATGCCGGGCAGCTTGCGCTGCGCAGCAAAAATCTCGAACACAGCGCGTTGCACTATCTGGCCAAACAGATTCATGTGATGGCGCAGTTCGCCAGCGAGCCGGAGCGTATGCGGCTCATTGCCATGGATATGGCAATGGCATTGCTGTTGCTGGGCAGCGGCATCAGGCATTACAGCCGCTTGAGCAGGGGCTTTCAGGAACAGGCGCATATTTTGTTGGAACGTATGCGGGCATCGGCCCGGCGGCAGCCCGAGGATAGGCAAAAATTGGCGGCACTGGTTGAGCTGCATTGCCAGATGGAGCATGGCGATGTGATGGTGCCGCTGGCCAATGAAATGCTGGCGAATCTCCAATATGTCGAACAGGGCATGAACGCCTTTTTCAGCGGTACGGCCAAATATGACGAACTGGCCGGATTGCTGCGTTTGTTGAGCCAGGTGCGCGGCGGCCTGCATATTTCATCGCTGGATCAGGCCGAACAATTGCTGTCCGCTATTCAGGAAAATATTCGTCACCTTGCGAGGGAAAGCGCTGGCCCCAAACCGGTTGAAGGCGACACGCTGGCCGTTGCGGTGGGTGCGCTGGAAGATTATCTGCAACATCTGGCCCATGGGCAGGCGGGAGACGTTTCCATGCTGCAGGCAGCTTCAGCCGGGATGGCGAGGCTGCTTCAGGCTCCGGCGCAGGCATCGGTCATGCCGGAGTTGCCACGGATCTCCGCGCCGCCACGGATCTCCGCGCAGGTACAACGCCCGATAGGCGAAGATCAGGAATTGCTCGAAGTGTTTCTGGAAGAAGCGCAGGAAGTGTTGCGCCTGATGCGCGACAACCTGGAGATTTGCCAATTGCACCCTGATAGCCGTGTGCCACTGGCCACTATCCGGCGCGGATTCCACACCCTCAAGGGCAGCGGGCGCATGGTGGGCTTAACGGACATCGGCGAGGTCGCATGGTACGTCGAACGCGCCATGAACAAGTGGTTGCAGGGCAGCCAACCCGCCACCCCGGAGCTGTTGAACTTTATCAATCGGGCAGTGCTATCCTTTGCCGGTTGGGTGGATGCGCTCAAAAATCATGGCGGCGTACGCATCGAAGCGGATGAATTAATGGCCGCCGCACAGCAAATCGAGGCTGGCATCGCAACTGATCACGTGGCGGAGGCTGTCGAAGCCGCTGCGATGGCAATCCCTGCCGGCACACAGACAGCGGGAAATCAGGAACCGGCTAGCGGTGATGCGGTCGTTATAGGCGAGATCACGCTGTCCGCCGCATTATTCAATATCGCCAGCGCCGAAGCCGTGCAGCATGTGCGCGCCCTGCACCAGCAGTTCGCCATGATGCAGATGAACAAGCCGCCGTTCATTCAGTACGATTTCATGCGGGCCGCGCATACGCTGGCCGGAGTGAACCGCACCATGGGCTTTGCCGCCGTGGCAGAGTTGGCCAGCGCGTTGGAAGGCTGGCTGCAGGCACGCCTGGAAAAAACTTTCACCCTGAACAACCAACAGGTGCAGATGCTGGTGCAAGCCATTGTTGCGCTGGATGAGATGGTGCAAAAAATCTGTACCCGGCAAATGCCCAAAGCGCGCGATGATCTGGCGGAGCAGTTGCAGGCCGACAGGGATCAGTTGCATGAAGAGATGGCAGTTGGCATGGGGCTTGACGAGGTATCGGAGGTTGGCGGGGCGGTGGAAACCGGCGCGCCGGCATCCACAGGTTTGTTGATCGAGCCTGCGGAAACCGACAAAACCGAAGCGCCGGGCAAGGCGGAAAAACCACAAGTCCATGACGATGTGGATGAACAATTGCTGCCGCTATTCCTGGAAGAAACGCACGACCTGTGCCCCAAGATAGGTTCCGGCTTGCGCGCCCTGCGTGGGCAACCGCATGATGAGGCGCAGTTGCAGCTGTTGAAGCGCTTGTTGCACACGCTCAAGGGCAGCGCGCGCATGGCCGGTGCGATGCGTATCGGCGAGATCGCGCATGAAATGGAAGGGCGTGTCCTGGCTGGCGCACAGATGCGTGATCGGCCCGGATATTGGGATGATCTTGAAAGTGACTTTGACCGCATTACCGGCCTGCTTGAAGAATTGCATGGCGGTGCGCTCAAGGGTAGCGAAACCAAAGCAACAAAAGCCGGGGAAGCAGAAAAAGCGGAGGCCGGGGAGACCGCCGCCAAAGAGGCTGAAACTGCGCATGACACACCCCATCGTCGCGTAGTGGATCGTGCTGATACCGAACACCGCATATCGGACACTGACGCGGAGCGCGCCTTGTCAGGCAATATGCTGCGGGTGCGTTCCGATGTGATTGACCGGATGGTGAACGAAGCCGGTGAGATCAGTGTGGCACGTTCGCGCATGGAAACCGAGATGCGCGCCTTCAAGGAAGGTTTGCTGGAATTGACCGGCAGTGTGTCACGCTTGCGCAAACAATTGCGCGAGATGGAAATTCAGGCCGAGAGCCAGATGCAGGCGCGTGCTTCGCTGGTGAAAGAGGGTGACGAACAGTTCGACCCGCTGGAATTCGACCGCTTCACCCGCTTGCAGGAATTGACCCGCTTCATGAATGAGAGCGTGCACGACGTGCAGACTGTGCAGCAAGCGCTGCTGAAAAATTTTGACGAAACGACGGCGGCAATGCTGGCGCAGGCGCGGCTCAACCGCGAGTTGCAACAAAGCCTGATGAGTGTGCGCATGGTGCCGTTTGCCAGTATTAGCGAACGGCTGTATCGCATCGTGCGCCAAACGGCAAAGGAGTTGGGCAAACGCGCCAATCTGGAGCTTATCGGCACAGCTGTGGAACTGGACCGCAGTGTGCTGGAGAAGATGACCGCGCCGTTCGAACATCTGTTGCGCAATGCCGTCGTGCATGGGCTGGAAAGTGAGTGGCAGCGCCTGGAGCACGGCAAGGGCGCTCTCGGTGAGATTCGCTTGAGCCTGCGCCAGGCAAACAATGAAGTCGTGTTCGAATTCAGCGATGACGGCGCCGGTTTGAATTTTGGCGCGCTGCGCGAAAAAGCTCTGGGCAGAGGATTGTTGAGGCCGGATGAGGCAATCAGCAACGACCAGCTGGCGCAACTGATCTTCGTTTCGGGCATCTCAACCGCAACCGAAGTGACGGAAGTGGCCGGACGCGGCATCGGCATGGATGTGGTGCGCAGCGAAATTGCCGCATTGGGCGGGCGTATCGATGTCCATTCCGGCAGCGGGCAGGGCACGCGTTTCATTATCCACTTGCCGCTTACGCTGGCCGTTACTCAAACCTTGATGGTTCGCTCGGGCAATGCGACTTATGCGATTCCATCGACCATGGTGGAGCAAGTGCGCCAGATGAAACCGGCGGGACTGGCGCAACTCTACCGCGACCGGCAAATCGAATGGCAGGAAAAATCCTACCCGTTCCATTATCTGGCGCATTTGCTGGGTGATACCGGGAGCGCCCCGGAAAGCCTGCCGCGCAACGCCGTATTGTTGTTGCGCAGCGGCGAACAACGAATCGCGCTGCATGTCGATGGGTTGCTGGGCAATATGGAAGCGGTGGTAAAGAATATCGGACCGCAATTAACCAGGCTGCCGTGGATCGCGGGCGCAACTGTCAGCGGTGACGGGAGGGTTGTGTTGATCCTTGGCCCGGTGCAACTGGCGCAGCGCATCGCAACGGCGGCGGACGGGCACGCCACCGCCACACTGGCAGTGCTGCATACCCAGCCGCTGGTGATGGTGGTGGACGATTCGCTGACCGTGCGCAAAATTACCACCCGTTTGTTGCAACGCGCCGGTTATCAGGTGATTACTGCCAAGGACGGTGTGGATGCGCTGGAACAGCTTGGTGAGAATAACCCGGCGGTGCTGCTGCTCGATATCGAGATGCCGCGTATGGACGGTTTTGAATTGACCAAACATCTGCGCCGCGATGACAGGACCAAGTCCTTACCCATCATCATGATCACCTCGCGCACTGCCGACAAACACCGTGACTATGCGATGCAACTCGGCGTAAACGCCTACCTCGGCAAGCCGTATCAGGAAGAAGAATTGCTGCAACAAGTGGCCAAGTTCGCCGCGATGAACACACCGGTTCTTTGAACCTGAAGAACGCAGGCGAGCATTGCATGGTTTTTGTAGGTGCGAATTCATTCGCACAGAACGCGCTGATTGTGCGAATGAATTCGCACCTACACCCCAGCCACTCCCTATAAATTCAAATCAGTTCTGCCGCACGCAATCTACGAAATATTTGCGCTGTCCGTCCGCATCTTCTGCCACCAGGCCGTGGATGTCAGTCTCGAAGCCGGGTAGCTTCAGGCTGAAATCGCGCGCGAACTTCAAATAATCAACGATGGTCTTGTTGAATTTCTCACCCGGGATCAGCAACGGAATGCCGGGCGGATAGGGTGTCAGCAGCACTGCGGTGATGCGCCCTTCGAGGTTGTCGATTTCAACGCGGTCGATCTCATCGTGCGCCATTTTGGCGAACGCATCGGACGGCTTCATCGCCGGTTGCATGTCGGACAAATACATCTCGGTGGTCATGCGCGCCACGTTGTGCGTTTTGTAGGCATCGTGGATCTGCTGGCACAGGTCGCGCAGGCCGACACGCTCATAGCTCGGATGTTTGGCCGCAAATTCGGGCAGGATGCGCCAGATCGGCTGGTTCTTGTCGTAGTCATCCTTAAATTGCTGCAACGCGGTAAGCAGCGTGTTCCAGCGCCCCTTGGTGATACCGATGGTGAACATGATGAAGAACGAGTAAAGGCCGCATTTCTCGACGATCACGCCATGCTCGGAGAGATATTTGGTCACCATCGAGGCGGGGATGCCGCTGTCGGCAAAGTCGCCGTCCACGTCCAGTCCCGGCGTGATGATAGTGGCCTTGATCGGGTCGAGCATGTTGAAGCCGTCGGCCAGCTTGCCGAAACCGTGCCACTTGTCGGCAGCCTTCAGCACCCAGTCTTCGCGCGAACCCACGCCTTCTTCGGCGATGACATCCGGCCCCCATACCTTGAACCACCAGTCGCTGCCGAACTCTTCATCCACCTTTTTCATGGCACGGCGGAAATCCATCGCCTCGGCGATGCTTTCTTCTACCAGCGCGGTGCCGCCCGGTGGCTCCATCATCGCCGCCGCCACATCGCATGAAGCAATGATGGCGTATTGCGGACTGGTTGAAGTGTGCATCAGATAGGCTTCATTGAATGTGTGGCTGTTGAGCTTGCGACTCTCCGGTTCGCGCACCAATATTTGTGAGGCCTGCGACAGACCGGCCAGCAATTTATGGGTGGACTGCGTGGCGAAAATCATCGATTCTTTCGCGCGCGGCCGGTCCTTGCCGATGGCGTGCATGTCCTTGTAGAAATTATGGAACGCCGCATGTGGCAGCCATGCTTCATCGAAATGCAGCGTGTCGATGCGCCCGTCCAGCATTTCCTTCAACATCTCCACGTTGTAGGCGATGCCGTCGTAAGTGCTCTGGGTGATGGTCAGGATGCGCGGCTTCCGGGTCTTGTCCTTGATGAACGGGTTGGCGTCGATCTTGCGCTGGATGCTTTGCGGCTCGAACTCGGATTTCGGGATCGGCCCGATGATGCCGTAGTGGTTGCGCGTCGGTGTCAGGAACACCGGCACCGCGCCGGTCATCATGATCGCGTGCAGGATGGACTTGTGGCAGTTGCGATCCACCACCACCACATCATCCGGCGCGACGGTCGAGTGCCACACGATTTTGTTGGAAGTGGAAGTGCCGTTCGTCACAAAGAACAAATGGTCGGCATTAAAGATACGCGCCGCATTGCGTTCGGAAGCGGCCACCGGCCCGGTATGATCGAGCAGTTGCCCGAGTTCATCTACCGCATTGCATACATCGGCGCGCAGCATATTCTCGCCAAAGAACTGGTGAAACATCTGTCCGACCGGGGATTTCAAAAATGCCACGCCGCCGGAGTGGCCGGGGCAATGCCAGGAATAGGAACCGTCCTGCGCATAGTTGAGCAGCGCGCGGAAGAACGGCGGCGCCAGCGAATCGAGATAGGATTTCGCCTCGCGGATGATGTGGCGCGCGACGAACTCCGGCGTGTCCTCATGCATGTGAATGAAACCGTGCAACTCGCGCAGGACATCGTTCGGGATGTGGCGCGAAGTACGCGTCTCGCCGTACAGGTAGATCGGGATGTCGGCGTTTTTGAAGCGGATTTCCTCGACAAAAGCGCGCAATGATTTCAGCGCCACCTCGGTTTCTTCCTTGCTGCCAGCGCCGAATTCCTCGTCGTCAATCGACAGCAAGAACGCCGACGCGCGGCTCTGCTGTTGCGCGAATGAAGTCAGGTCGCCATAACTGGTGACGCCGAGCACTTCCATGCCTTCTTTTTCAATGGCATCGGCCAGCGCGCGGATGCCGAGCCCGCTGGCGTTCTCGGAACGAAAATCTTCGTCGATGATGACGATTGGGAACCTGAATTTCATGGCTACTCCCTGATGGGATAAAGAAATGGCGCGGATTGTCGCAGATTTGCGGGGCGGCGTGGGAAGGGATTATTTTTGGGGGTGCGATTCAAACTGATGTGGCGTAGATACTCTGTTCGGAGACAAGCACTTTT
>CAZMWC010000046.1:0-11260 GCA_964569805.1 uncultured Gallionella sp. | reverse complement strand
CGCCTTGCCATCCATCCCGCTCGCTACGGTTTTGAGAGGTGTTTGTGAGATCTGGTCGCCGCGCCAAGAAGCGCCTGATGAATGAGATCAACGTCGTGCCTTATATCGACGTGATGCTGGTGTTGCTGGTGATTTTCATGATTACCGCGCCGCTGATGAACCCGGGGCAGGTCGATCTGCCCAGCATCGGCAAGTCGCTGGCACCGCCGGTGGCGCCGTTGGAGGTCATCATCAGGAAAGACAATACGCTGGCGTTGCGCGATCATGCCAAAGGCAACAAAGAAAGCCGCGTATCGCGGGAAGAATTGATTGCGATTTTGAAAGCCAGGCAAAGCGCGCAAGCGGAGCAGGCGGTGGTGATCTCCGCCGACAAGAGCGTGCGCTACGAAGAGGTCATCAATGTGATGGACGTGCTGCAACAGCAACAAATCAAAAAAGTTGGGTTGTTGACCCAAACCAGAAAATAAGCGCCAAAGAAATGAATGCGACGGTTTACTACGAACCCTACAAAGTACCTGCCGGAATTTTGGCCTTGGCGGTGCATTGCGCATTTTTCGTATTGTTATATTTTGGCTTTACCTGGCAGACGCAGCCGGCCGCGACGATGAGCGTGGAATTGTGGCAAAGCCTGCCGGATACTGCTCCGTCAGCACAGCCACAACCCAAGCCCAAGCCACAGCCCAAGGTTGAGGAAGCCGTGCGCCCGGTACCGCCAAAGGAAGTCGTCAAACCCGACATTGCGCTGCCGGATAAAAAGAAAATCGAGCCAAAACCGGTAGTCATCAAGCCGGAGCCGATAAAACAGGCTGTGGAAAAACCGGATACGAGCGCCGAGGATCAGGCGGTGCGTGAACGGGCTGCGGCAGTCGGACGTGTGGTGGATGAATACACCGCGAAGATTCAGAACAAAATCAGGCGCGAGATCGTGATGCCGCCGAGTGTGGCAGATGATGCGCGCGCCGAATTTTTGGTCACGCTATTGCCGGGTGGCACGGTGTTGAAGGTGGAGCTGAAGAAATCCAGCGGCAATGCGATTTACGACGATAATGTGGAGCGCGCGATCTGGAAAGCATCGCCGCTGCCGCTGCCTGCGGATGTGGCGATGTTCAATAAATTTCGTGAATTGAAACTGGACTTCAGGCCAAAAGAGTAGAGGGTGTTTATGCTGTTAAGGATCACAAAAAATATGGTGTGCCTGTTGTTGCTGGCACAGGCCTCAATTGCCAGTGCGGTATTGAATATCGAGATCATTGGCGCGGGAGAGCATCAGATTCCAATAGCGCTGGTGCCGTTTGGCGGAGATGACAAACTGGCGCAGGAGATCCACGAAGTGGTGGCCGGTGATTTGCAGCGCAGCGGGTTATTCCGGCTGGTGGATTTGGCCGGAAAATCCCCGCATGAACCAGCCGAGGTCAGTTACCCGGATTGGCAGGTACGCGGCGCGGATGCGCTGGCGATCGGTATGGTTGAGGCGCAGCCCAGTGGCCGTATCGAAGCGCGCTTCCGTTTGTTCGACGTGGTAAAACAAACGGAAGTGGTTGGGCAGGCGGTTTCCGCAAGCAACAATCAGGTGAGAGCCATCGGGCATCGCATCGCCGATATGATCTATGAAAAATTGACCGGGGATAAGGGCGTGTTCAGCACCCGCATCGCCTACGTGAACCGGCAGGGAAAAAAGTTCAGTTTGATCGTGGCGGATAGCGATGGCTATAACGAGCAGGTGGCGTTGGCGCAAAATGAGCCCATCATGTCGCCGGCCTGGTCTCCGGACGGCAGCCATCTCGCCTACGTGAGTTTTGAGACCGGGCATGCGGTAGTGTTTGCGCAATCGCTCTATACCAACCAGCGCAAGGTGCTGGCCGATTTTAGCGGCAGCAATAGCGCCCCGGCGTGGTCTCCGGACGGCAAGCAACTGGCCGTCGTGCTGACGCGCGATGGCAGTTCGCAGATATATCTGGTTCGTCCGGACGGTAGTGGCATACGGCGTATCACCTTCAGCGGCTCGATCGATACCGAGCCCAATTTTTCGCCGGATGGGCAGTATTTGTTGTTCACCTCGGACCGGGGCGGCAGCGCACAAATTTATCGTATGCCGGTGGATGGCGGACCGGAGCAGCGCGTGACGTTCGGCGAGGGTAACAACTTCTCGCCGCGCTACAGCCCGAATGGGAAATCCTTTGTATTCACGCACCGCAGCGGCGGAAAATTTTACATCGCCACACAGGACTTCGAAAGCGGTCAAATGGTCATTCTGACCGAAGGCGGATGGGAGAAGAAACCTAGCTTTGCGCCCAACGGCAAACTCATCCTGTTTGCCAGCGAAGCACGCAGCCGTGGTATATTGGCGACTGTTTCCAGCGACGGTCGTGTCAAGCAGCACATGTTCACCCAAAGCGGTGATGCACGAGAGCCTGTATGGGGACCCTATCCTTAATAAACCGATAAAGGGAAATACCATGAAAAAAATTGTTATAAGTATCGTTTTGCTGAATTTGCTCGCTGCTTGCGCCAGCAACAAACCTGCGGATACCGCAGCGGCACCTGCAGCGGCACCTGCACCTGCAACCAGAAGTGTTGATGCCGGCGCAACTATGTCTGATCCGCTCAATGATCCGAACAGCATGCTGTCCAAGCGCAGCGTCTACTATCCGTTCGATGTCTCCGCTGTGCAGGATGCGGACAAGCCAGTGGTGCAGGCACACGCCAAGTATTTGAGCGAACATGCCAACCGCAAAGTGCGCCTGGAAGGTAACGCCGACGAACGCGGCAGCAACGAATACAACCTGGCGCTTGGCCAACGCCGTGCCGATGGCGTGAAGAAGATGCTGGTATTGGGTGGTGCCAAGGCGGGTCAATTGGAAAGCGTCAGCTATGGCGAAGAGAAGCCTAAAGCTGCCGGCCATGATGAAGCGTCCTGGTCGCAAAATCGCCGCACCGATTTGAACTACGCAAAGTAAAACGGTGTTAACGGGCATTGCAAACCTGAAAATGGAACTCGCCATGCCCGTTTCCCTCTCCTCAATCCTTTGGGTGAAACAACTAGCCATTCGACTAGGCTGCAAACAACCGCAGCCAAGTCGCTGGTTATCCCGCAAGCGGGGAGAGCGAAGCGAGGGGGGCGGAGCCAGGCAAACGAATCGCTGCGCGAGTTTTATGTTAAAGCAGCGCGCTCTCATATTGCTGGTTTTGTGTTTTGCCGCACCCGCGCAAGCGGGGTTGTTTTCAGACGACGACGCGCGTGAACAAATCAAGCAACTTGAGGCGCGTGTGCTGGCGCTGGAAGATGTCCTCAAACAGCAAACAAAATCCAATATGGATTTGCAGGGACAGATCGAATCCTTGAGTGGTGAAATCCGCAAATTACGCGGACAGAACGAAGAAATAGCTCACGGCCTGCAGGGTGCCGAAAAGCGCGAAAAAGATTTTTATGTGGATCTGGATACGCGCCTGCGCCGTTTTGAAACGATCGATAATGCGCCGCAAACTGGCAGTGATACGGCTGCAACAGCAGCGCCGGTTGATGCTAACGATACCTCGTTGGAAAATCGTGCCTTTGAAACAGCCTATGGTTTGTTCAAGGGTGGAAGCCATGCGAATGCAATCAAGGCATTTCAGGAATTTGTAAAAAAATATCCAGAATCGGTGCATGTACCCAATGCAAATTATTGGCTGGGCATGGCGCAGTTTGCCTTGAAGGATTACAAGGGCGCATCTGCCACCTATCAAAATCTGCTGAAGGCTTTCCCGGGTATACCCAGAGCTGCTGAAGTGTTGTTCAATATTGCCGGATGCCAGCAAGAATTGAAACAGACTGCGGATGCGCAGAAAACACTCAAACAACTCATCGCTAAATACCCCACCAGCGAAGCTGCTACCAAGGCCAAGAAACTGCTTGCTGCCAAGAAGTAACCGCCGTGTCGCAACTGCGTATTAGTGAAATTTTCTATTCCCTGCAAGGCGAGACCAGCCGCATCGGACTGCCTACCGTATTTATTCGACTGACCGGTTGCCCGTTGCGCTGCACCTACTGCGACACATCCTATGCTTTCACGGGCGGACAGGATATGAGCGTAGCGGAAATCCTCAAGCAAGTTGCGCAATACACACCGCGCTATGCCACCGTTACCGGCGGCGAACCGTTGGCGCAAAAAAATTGCCTGTTGTTGTTGCAAGTTTTATGTGATGCCGGTTATGAAGTGTCGCTGGAAACCGGCGGCGCGCTCGATATCAGCGGAGTGGACGCGCGCGTGATGCGGGTGCTGGACATCAAGACACCCGCCTCTGGCGAGACTGAAAAAAATCGTTGGAAAAACCTGCCATCGCTGAATCAACACGACGAAATAAAATTCGTGCTGTGCGACGAAAATGACTACCGGTGGGCGAAACAAATCCTGCAACAGTACCGGCTTGCCGAAAAATGTGAAGTGGTGTTTTCACCCGCGCACGGTATGCTGAATGCCACGCAGTTGGCCGAGTGGATCCTGCACGATCGCCTGGAGGTTCGCATGCAGTTGCAGTTGCACAAACTGCTGTGGAATAACGCGGCGGGACATTGATGAAAAATGCGGTGGTGCTTTTATCGGGTGGGCTTGATTCGGCAACGGTGCTGGCGATGGCTTGCGCACAGGGCTTCAGTTGTTATGCCTTGAGCGTGGATTATGGGCAGCGTCATTATGCCGAGTTGGCCGCCGCACAGCGCGTCGCACAAACGCTGGGCGCGTATGAACATCGGGTAATCAACATCGACCTCACCGGTTTCGGCGGCTCTGCCCTTACCGACAATAATATCGCCGTTCCGCAACAGCCTACTGAAGGCATACCGCTAACTTACGTTCCCGCACGCAATACCATCATGCTGTCGCTGGCCATGGCATGGGCGGAAGTGTTGCAGGCACGGGATATTTTTATCGGTGTGAATGCGGTAGATTATTCCGGCTATCCGGATTGCCGCCCGGACTATATCGAGGCTTTCCAGCGCATGGCCAATCTCGCCACCAGAGCGGCTGTTGAGGGCCATCCGTTGGCCGTGCATGCGCCGTTGCTGCACATGTCCAAAGCGGAGATTATCCGGCAAGGGATTGCGCTGGGCGTGGATTACATGCAGACCGTTTCCTGCTATCAGGCGGATGAATTTGGGCATGCCTGCGGTGTGTGCGACTCATGCAGGTTGCGTCGCGCCGGATTTGTGGCAGCCGGTGTGAATGACCCGACATCATATCGTGGTGTATAGCGGCGCAAGCCTTGCCACAAGCGCATTTTGCGTTGACAGTGCGGGTTAATTCCGTATAATTCGCGCTCCTTTGCACAGGGGTCGTTAGCTCAGTCGGTAGAGCAGCGGACTTTTAATCCGTTGGTCGCCAGTTCGAATCTGGCACGACCTACCAACAATCTAAAGGCTTGCAGCGATGCAGGCCTTTTTTGTTTGCTGGTGGATGTAGATAATCAGAATTTGTAGTATTCAGATGCTGGAGGCTAGTCATCGCCGTTGTGTCGACGTGTCGGAACGGTCAGTTCGGAATAATTTCCCATCTCGCGCCGTTGTGGTCGCAGCGCAGCGCGTTTGCCTTGTTCTCCCAGTCACCCAGCACCCAGCGCTCACAATGATGTTGATCCACCACATGCTCATGGCGGCTCGGGCGGTGCGTGTGGCCGTGAATCAGACGCGGGTAGTGATATTCGCGCAGCAGCGCGGCAACGGCATCATTGTTCACGTCCATGATCGAACCGTCTTTGCCCTGTTTCTCCGCTATGCTGCGGTTGCGCAATTGCGCGATATAGGCTTTGCGCTCCGCCAGCGGTTTGGCGAGAAACTGCCGTTGGAATTCGGCATCATGCACCGTCGCGCGATAACGTTGATACTCGGTGTCGCCGGTGCACAGCGTGTCGCCGTGGCTGAGCAGGGTGGGTGTTCCATACAAATCTATCAGGGTCGGTTCATCCAGCAGCGTAGCGTGGCAGGCCTCCGCCAGCGCTTCACCCATCAGCAGATCACGGTTGCCGCGCAGCAGGTAGAGCTTGGTGCCGTGCGAGGCAAGGCCGCGCAGGGTGGCGGCTACTTCCGCATGAAATGGATCATCGAGGTCGTCGTCACCTGCCCAGTATTCGAACAGGTCGCCAAGAATGTAAAGCGCTTCGGCTTGTGCCGCGCTTCCGGTGATGAAGCGTTGGAATGCCGCCATGCTGCCGAGTTGGGCGGCATCGAGATGCAGGTCGGAGATGAACAGGGAATGGGGCATGGCAGGATACGGGATTCAGGATTCAGGATTCGGGGAAAGGCGACACATCGTTTTTTCAATCCTGAATCCCGTATCCTGAATCCTTATTTCACCACTTCCGCTTTGGTGATAATGACATCTTCCTGCGGCACATCCTGGAACCCGCCGCGATAACCGGTTTTCACTTTGCCTATCGCATCCACTATTTCCGTCCCCTCGATCACTTTGCCAAATACGCAATATCCCCATCCATCCTGTCCGGGGTGATCGAGGAAGCCGTTGTCTCTGGTGTTGATGAAGAACTGCGCGGTCGCGGAATGCGGAGCATTGGTGCGCGCCATGGCGATGGTATAGATACTGTTCACCAGCCCGTTGGCGGCTTCATTCTTGATCGGCGCGTTGACCTCTTTTTGCTTCATGCCGGGTTCGAAACCGCCGCCCTGAATCATGAAATTGTCGATCACGCGGTGAAAGATAGTGTTGCTGTAGAAGCCGCTGTTTACATAATCCAGAAAATTCTGGACGCTGAGCGGCGCTTTTTCGGCATCCAGTTGCAGTGTGATAGTGCCGTGATTGGTGTGCAGTTTGACCATGGTTTTTTTGCCTTGAGTTAAAGAATAGGAAGATTGCATTGCGCAGCACAGCAGCAGTGCGAACAACGCGGTGAGAAATTTTTTCAGATTCATGCGGCACCCTCGTAAACGATCTGCCAGCGATTATTTTGTTTGATCCAGTACTGGCGTTTTTTCATGCGGTTAGACAGGTTGCTGCTGCTGTAGTCCTGCTCGAAATTGACCACCACCATATTGGGTTGTTCTGGATAGGTGAATATGCTGACGTTAGAAATATTGATTTTGATCCACGATTTTGCGCTGTTCACCAGTTGTTTCTGTTTCGACCAGGCAGAAAAATTCATGTTGTCGCTGGAGAAATTCTGCGCGTAGTGTTTGAGGTAAGTATGGGTGTCGAGGCTGGCCCAATCCTTGCGCCATTGCTCGACTTCCTGCAGCAAGGCATCGCGCTCGCTACGATCATGTTCGTTGCTCCAGTCCATCTGGTTGGTGATGATGACCGGGGTGATGCCGACTTGCAGATAGGGGGCGAGTTTGTCGAGATCGTCGTTCGCCAACACTACGCAACCGTTGCTGGCGCGCGGCGGGCGGCTGTAGGTGTCAGAAGACGTGCCGTGCAGCCAGATGCCGCTACCGCCGCGCCCGTTCTTGCGGTCCCATTCGTTCGGGTAGCTGATCGGATAAGCGCCACTGCCATACATATCGGCAAGCTTGTTTTTCGGCAAGTCGGCAGTGACAAAATACACGCCGAGTGGGGTGCGCTGATCACCTTTGGAAAGCTTGTCCGAACCGAGTTTGCCAATGGTGACGTAAAAGTCCGTCACATAGCGCGGTTCGCCATTTATGTTTTCATAAACGAATAAGGTGGCACGGCTGGTGTCCACCACCAGTGCATATTTTTGTTGCGTATTGAGCTTCCATAAAAAACGCGGCACAAGTTTGGTATTCGCCTGCGACGCAACACGTTGCAAACGGGCCCGAGCCTCGTCGCGCAGGTCATCGATTTTGTCGCGCGGCGCATTTGATCCGCCGCCGATGTCATTGAGCTTGCCTGCGCGTGCCATCAGCAGATCGCCTTTGACCAGTTGCGCCAGTTTGAAATTGGGGTTGACGCGCAACAGGCTGTCCACCTCGTTGAGCGCGATATCGAGGCGATTGTTGTTGATGGCTTGCAGGCTTTTGACCAATTGCGCTTCAGTGTTGCGTGCGGGAGGTGCGGCATGCGCCACATTGATCAGCAAGCCGCACAGCAATGAAGAGATCAGTATCCGGTGTGTCATGGTTTACTTGGCGCGCTCTTCCTGTATCAGCCAGTTGCCGCCGGATTTCACCATCAGCAAAGTTTTGCTGCCCGAAGTTTTCAGATGGCTGGCGCGGTAGGATTGGCGGAATTTCACGGTGGCATGATTGCTGTCGCCGAAACTCACGCTGGCGTTACTGATGCCGACGGAAATGGTTTTCGGTTTTTTGATGCGCTCCTCGCGGGTTGCTGCCCACGAGGAGCGGTTTTCACCACCCGGCGTGCGGAAGTCATCAGCGTAGAACGACAGATATTTCTGCACGTTTTTGGAAGACCATGCGGCAGCCCAGGCGTTGACTGTTTTGAGCACTTCATCGCTGTTGTTCGTCGCGGGTGAAGGCGCGCCGCTCTTCTCGGCGGAGGCGGGTTTGGATGCGTCCGGGCCAGGTTTGACGGCCTCCGGTTTGGCGGATTCGGGTTTGACAGATTCGGGCGCATTTGCCACTGCAATGTTAGGGGTGCTGCGTGCGGTGGCAGGGGCTTTGCTGCGGCTGGCGAACAGATCCTGAATCATCGCCAGCTTGGTTTGTGTCGTGGCGTTGCTGCGATCCAGTTGCAATGCGCGGTCATATGCCTGGCTGGCCATCTTGGCGTAGATGTCGCCGAGGTTCTCGTGCGCCGTGGCGTAGCTGGGATGGGTGCGTATCGCCATTTCCAACGACTGTTTGGCCTTGTCGTATTGACCCTGGCTTGCATACAGTACGGCAAGGTTATTGTAAGGCTCGGGCAACTCCGGGTAGTCTTCGGTCAATGTTGAGAAAATCTTTATTGCATCGTTGGCTTTGCCTTGCTCGGTGAATATCAGACCTTTCAGGAAGCGCGCTTGCGCATCTTTGGGTTTGCTGGCCAGATAACCATCCACCTTTGATAAGGCTTGGGCGTGCTGGCCCTGTTTGAACAGCTTGTTGGCATCCTGGATGTCGTCGGCGCGCGCAGCAAGGCAGGCACTCAACAGTAATGCGCCGATAAACAGCGCGGCATGGCGGTGGGAACGGTTAAACATATTCATTGTGTTATTCGGTTCCTTGATGTGACGGTTCACAAAATATTTATGGATTCTACCAAATAACCTGTGTGTTTTCACAGGTTATGTCTGCCGCCGAGGCGGAACAGCCCATGTTTTCAGGTAAAATCCGCCGCATATTTTGTCAATTTAACCGAAACCGGGAAATCCAGTATGAGCAGCACCCCAGCACCCGCACCCTCAAATTTTATCCGGAGCATTATCGATAGCGATCTGGCGAGTGGCAAACACAGCAGTATTGTTACCCGCTTTCCGCCCGAGCCGAACGGCTACCTGCACGTCGGCCACGCCAAGTCCATTTGTCTGAACTTTGGTTTGGCGCAAGACTATAACGGTCTGTGCAATCTGCGTTTCGATGACACCAACCCGGAGAAGGAGAGCGAGGAATACGCGCAGTCCATTCAGGATGACGTGCGCTGGCTGGGTTTCCAGTGGAATGGCGGGGTGCGCTGGGCATCGGATTATTTCGACGCGCTGTACGATTTTGCGGTGGAGCTTATCAACAAAGGTCTGGCCTATGTGGACGATCTCACCCCGGAGCAGATGCGCGAATATCGCGGCACGCTGACCCAGCCGGGGAAGAACAGCCCGAACCGCGACCGCCCGATTGCCGAGAACCTCGACCTGTTCGCGCGTATGAAGAACGGCGAATTTGCCGACGGCGCGATGGTGCTGCGCGCCAAAATCGATATGGCTTCGCCCAACATGAATATGCGCGACCCGGCCATTTATCGCATTCGTCGCGCCCATCACATCCGCACTGGCGACAAGTGGTGCATCTACCCGATGTACGACTACACGCACTGTATCTCGGATGCGCTGGAGGGCATCACGCATTCCATCTGCACGCTGGAGTTTGAAGACCACCGCCCGCTGTACGACTGGGTGCTGGACAACATCACCATCCCCTGCCACCCGCGCCAGTACGAGTTCTCGCGCCTGGAGCTGCACTACACCATCACCAGCAAGCGCAAACTGCTGCAACTGGTCAACGAAAAGAAAGTCAGCGGCTGGGACGACCCGCGCATGCCCACTATCTCCGGCATGAGAAGGCGCGGTTACACGCCAGAAGGCATCCGCGAATTTGCCAAACGCATCGGCGTATCCAAGAGCGAGAATAGTGTGGACATGGCGATCATGGAAGGCGCGATCCGCGAGGATTTGGAACTGCGTGCGCCGCGCGTGATGGCCGTCATCAACCCGCTCAAGGTCACGATCACCAATGCCGACGGTGCACTGACGCGCGAAGCGGATTTTCATCCCAACGTGCCCGAACTGGGCAAACGCGTCGTGCCATTCGGCAACTCGCTGTTCATCGAAGCCGATGATTTCGCCGAAGTGCCGCCGCCGGGCTGGAAGCGCCTCACTCTCGGCGGCGAGATACGCCTGCGCCACAGCTATGTGATGCGCTGCGACGAAGCGGTGAAGGATGCGTCGGGCAAGGTCATCGAACTCAAATGCAGCATCGACCACACCACGCTGGGCAAGAACCCGGAAGGCCGCAAGGTCAAGGGCGTGATCCATTTCCTGTCCTGCGAGCACGCGCTGCCCGCCGAGATACGTTTGTACGACCGCCTGTTTACCGTAGCGGAGCCCGACGCGAACAAAGATGTGGATTTTTGCGCCTACCTCAACCAGACTTCGCTCACCGTAGTGCAAGGTTGGGTAGAAAGCTGCGTGAAAGATGCCGCGCCGGAGACGCGCTACCAGTTCGAACGTCTCGGCTATTTCGTGACCGACAGGCGCGAGCATCAGCCGGGCGGCAAGCTGGTGTTCAACCGCACCGTGACACTGAAGGATTCCTGGGCGAAAGAGCAAACATGAGCGAGGAATTCATCGCGCCGAGCGAGACACAGATCAAGTCGTTGCGGACGCTCACGCAGGTCGTGTACGTCCTGTACGCGCTGTCTTATTTCACCGGGATCACCGCCATCGTCGGTATCATTATCAATTACGTGAAGAAGGACGATGTTGCGGGAACCTGGCTGGAGAGTCATTTTCAATGGCAGATACGCACCTTCTGGTTCGGCTTGCTGTGGGCGGTGATCGGCGCGGCGACTGCGGTCATCCTGATTGGCTTCGCGGTGCTGTTCGCCAACTTCTGCTGGATCATCTATCGCATCGTCAAGGGTTGGCTCAACCTGAACGA
>CAZMWC010000045.1:0-11379 GCA_964569805.1 uncultured Gallionella sp. | reverse complement strand
GGTGCGAATTCATTCGCACATAACGCGCCGATTGTGCGAATGAATTCGCACCTACTACAAACCCGCCGACTGCTTTTTTCCAGGTTCAACAGGCCGGGTTAAAAAACGCTACCGCTTCCGCCTCGTCCCGCGTGCGCTTCATTGGCGGCAAACTTTGCCAGATACGTTTCCCATAGTGTTTGCTGATGATGCGCGGGTCGCAAATCATCAACACGCCCCGATCAGTTTCATCGCGGATCAACCTTCCCGCGCCTTGCTTCAATGTGATGATGGCGCGCGGTAACTGGTATTCCATGAACGCATTGCGGCCTTGTTTATTGAGTTGCGCGATGCGCGCCGCCAGCACCGGATCGTCGGGCGGCGCGAACGGCAGCTTGTCGATGATGACCAGCGACAGCGCCTCGCCGCGCACGTCCACACCTTCCCAGAACGATTGGCTGCCGAGCAGCACCGCGTTGCCATGTTCGCGGAAGCGGCCCAGCAGCTCGTTACGCGAACCTTCACCCTGTAGCAGCAGCGGATAGACCCAGCCGCGCCGGTCGAATTCCGCCTGCAAAATCTCGTGCGCGCGCTGCATTGCGCGCAAGCTGGTGAACAGCAAAAAAGCGCGCCCCTTGCTGGCTTCGATCAGCGGCAACGCGGCTTGCACCACCGCTTCGGTATAACCTTCGCTGTTCGGTTCCGGCAGGTTCTGCGGCACGTACAGCAATGCCTGTTCGCCGTAGTTGAACGGGCTGTCCCAGCAGGCGGTGTGTGCCTTGAGCAGGCCCATTTCACTCTGGTAGTGCGAAAAATCCTGTTTCACCGCCAACGTCGCGGAAGTGAATATCCAGGCGCGTGAATTACCGCCGATTTGCTTCTCGAAAATTTCCGCGATGGATAATGGCGTGGTATTGAGTTGCAGCGAGTGATGGAACACTTCCAGCCAGCGTACCTGATCCGGCTCATCGCTCTTTTGCCATACAGTGAGCTGCTGCGCCAATGCCTGCGCGCGCTGCCAGCAATTCTCCAACCCTTCGCTGCGTTCGGCCTGCTTCTCCAGTAACTCGCACAATTGCTTCAACTTCTCGCCCGCTACCTTTAGCGCGGGTTGCCAATCCTTGAAGCTGTCGAGCGCGGTGGCCGGCAGACGGCCTTCTTTTTTGAAGACCAGCCGCAAATCGCGTGCAGCCTTGTCCAGTTCGTCACACGCCTTTGGCAAGGGCGCAAAATCCTTGGCGGAAGCGGCAGCCTCGATGCGTGTGTCAGTGGCGAGTTCGAGTAATTGCGAGGTGGACAGACTCTCGCCGAAGAACAGGCTGGCGGTCTCCGGCAATTGATGCGCCTCGTCGAAGATCACCGTGTTGCAGGCGGGCAGCAGCTCTGCCACGCCCTCGTCGCGCAGCATCACATCGGCGAAAAACAAGTGATGGTTCACCACCACGATGTCCGCCTTCATCGCCTCGCTGCGCGCCTTGAGCACGAAGCAATCTTTGTGCTGCGGGCATTCCTGGCCGAGGCAGTTGTCGCGTGTCGAAGTGACATGCATCCAGATCGGCGCATTCTCCGGCACGTCCGCCAGCCCGCTCTTGTCGCCGCTTTGCGTCACTTTGGCATATTTTACGATCCTGCCGAGATGGCGCACATCCTCGCGCGTCTTGAACAGCCCATCGTTTTGCGCGCGTTCCAGATGGTAGTGGCAGACATAATTGGCGCGCCCCTTGAGCAACGCCACCGTTACTCCCGCTTTCAGCGCATCGCGCACCATCGGCAGATCTTTTTGAAATAATTGATCCTGCAAATTTTTGGTGCCAGTAGAGATGATCACCTTGCCGCCGTTGATCAGCGCGGGCACCAGATAGGCGAAGGTCTTGCCTGTCCCGGTGCCAGCCTCAACTACCAGAATCGCGTTGTCGCGAATCGCGTCCGATACCGCCAGTGCCATATCGCGCTGCTGCGCACGCGGGCGGAACGAGGTTACCCCGGTAGCAAGCGGGCTATATTCAGAAAAAAAACGTTCGATTTCGGCGGACACAGTGGGGGTTTGTCTGGGTAAAGAGATATATGGTTTTTCGCAGGCGGCAGCGTTATAGTGCGGAGGTGATTTTACGCGAATGCTCGGACTTTAGAGGCCGCTTAACCGGTTCCGCCCACACAAAATTCTGAATACCTTTTAAATTGCCAAAAACCAAGCTGCTGGAACTGAACGTTGCGCTTGCCGGGGATCAAACCGGGGATTCGTCACAGCTATTGTTGGAGTTAAACAGCGGGCACACTTATCAGATTTTTTCGCATTCGCTCGATCAAAGAAAGTTTTTACTGCAATATTTTGCTTCCTTACCCAATACTGCCTCGATCCCATCAGATGGCGGGATGATCAGCAATTTGACGGCGCAGGAAAACATTCTTTTGCCTGTCCAGTATCACGCCACCATGAGCGACCAGCAGGCATTGCAAAAAACTGCTTCTGTCCTGGCTCGCTTCGAGTTGGATCAGAAGGACGTGCTTCATATTCTGCAGTCCATGCCGTCCAATCTTTCCGTATTTGAAAAGAGGTTGGTTGGTTTTGCGCGGGTGATGCTCATCGAGCCGGAAATTCTGGTTTGTGATGCTGTTTTCGGGGGGCTGACAGATAACGAAGTTGCCATCATCAACCGGTTCAATGAGGTCTTCCACCTGTATTTCCCGTTCCGCACGGCGATATTTCTTGAACTTGACCATACACGCGGCATAATACATCCCGACCAGACATTCTATTTGTAACGATCCATGCAACAATTTCTTGCCGACAACCGCTATCACCGCTTGGGGAAAAAGATTTTTATTTTCTTCGCGGGCGCTGTCGTATTGGTGGCGGTGTTCTCTTTGGCAACTGCTTACAAGCAGGATTACTTCACCAAGATGACTACGCTATACCTCTTTTCCGATAATGCGACTGGAATTAAACGAGGCATGGCGGTAAAAATACTGGGGTTCAACATTGGGGAGGTAGAGAGTATTGCAATTGAACCCAATGCTAAAGTCCGGGTAAAAATTGCCGTCCAATCCGATTACATGCGGTTCGTCACACTGGACTCACGCGCTAAATTATTCAAGGAAGGCATGATCGGGGAAAGTGTGATTGAAATCACGCCGGGTAGTCAGGAATTACGACCGATGGCGCACAATGCCGTATTGCCATTTTCCCGGGGACACGATTTATCGGAGATCGCCGATGAGCTATATGGGGAAATCAAACCTGTTCTAAAGGGTGTTGGGCGAGCTGTGGCCGCAGTCAATGACCCGGAAGGAGATGTCCAGCAGTCACTGCGCAATATGAATAAAATCTCAAAAAATGCACTTTCCATAACTGAAGATGCTGCGTCCCGGTTACCGCGATTGCTGAGTGAGGCCGAGAGCATCACAAAAACGGTGAATGACGGATTGCCTGTCATAATTGAAAATTCAAAGCAGTCACTGGAAAACATTCGATCTGCAACGAGTGATCTGAAGCAAATAACCGCAGCCTCCGCGCACGAAATCCCGCAGGTTTTGCAAGGGGGGCAAGCGCTCGTTAAAGACAGCCGTTCGATTGTTGATGGAGTCAAAGAGGCGTGGCCGGTGCGCAATATGATAGCCCCACCCCAGGAGCAGCCATTGTTGATTGATAGCTATGTTCAACCACCACCGCCCCGTTAAATATCTGTTGATGGCTATGGCCGTCATGGCATCGGGCTGCGGAAGCCCGCCGGCCAAAATCAGCCCGATGCTTGAAAATGCAGTTGGCTACAATCTTCAGGGAAAGCAGTTTTCCCAAAGCAAGGATTACAGGAATGCGTTGATTTCCTACAACAAGGCATTGCAGGTAGATCGGAGCATTGAAAATGCCGACGGCATTGCGCTCAATTTGCTTAATCTTGCCCAAATTTATCTGGCGCTTAATCAGGTTGATGCAGCGCAGGCCAGTTTGGATGAGGTGTTCAACAATGCCACAGGAATTTTTCAGGTGAGCCAACAGATTCAAGCGGCTATGCAGAAAGCCCTCATTTTCAACTCGCTGTCGCAACACAAATTAGCCGGTGAATGGATAAGCAGGGCGAATGTGCTTTGCGGCGCTTCGTGTGCGCAAAGAGGTTTGATCTTGAATGTCCAAGCCCGTTTTGCGCTTGATGAGCAGCAACCCGATATTGCCATTGATTTGGCTCATCGCGCTTTGTCCGTCCACCAGAAAGAAATGTTGAGCCATGAGATAGCCAATTCACTGCGTTTGATTGGTGAGGCGCATCTTGATAAGCAACTTTCCGACAAGGCTATTCCATTTTTACAAGAAGCTTTGCAATTGGATAAAAATCAGGGGTTGCCGGCAAAAATCAGTCTGGATCTATTGCTGTTGGGCATGGCGCATAAAAATATCAGCGACCAGGCAGTGGTATTTTTCAGGCGTTCACTCGCTGTAAGCCAGGCTGCAGGGGATTTGGTTGGTGAGCAGCGTGCCATCCGCGCATTGGATTCTGTTACCTCTGCCAGAAAATGCCAGCCCAATGAGCTAACACGGCAATGCAATTGATCAAGAAAAAGAATACGCTGCTTTTTTTGATACCCCTTATCCTCGGGTTGGCGCTAACCTATTTCAACGCGCACGGCTGGCTGGATAGAAAAATCCTTGACTGGCAGTTTCAAGTATTGCGCGAGCATTATCCCAGACCGCTACAAAACGACGTGGTGGTGGTGGGTATAGATGAAAATGCATTTAAGACATTGCGCGAGCCTTTTGCATTGTGGCATCCCCATCTGGGTAAATTTTTGCGTGCTATGGCGCAGGCTAAACCGGCTGTGTTGGGCATGGATGTCGTGTTGCCGGATCGCTCTTATCATTTTCTTGTGCCGCAGTACGACCAATCGCTGTTGCAGGGGTTGATGGCAACAAAATCGGGCACCCCATTATTGCTGGCGCAGACACTTGATGAAAACGGCAAATTCCGCAGCATTTTTCCCCCTTATGTTTCAGTTGCCGGCAAGGATAGTTTGGCATCTGTAATGGTGTGTCTGGATGATGACGGCGTTGCCAGGCAGCTTGATAAAAACACCTGCCCGGCCCTCGAACTCAACGCGACGCTGGCCGAAAAAATGGCCGCTCAAATGGGCTCGCAGCAGGGCGGGCGCGGCTTTATCGATTTTGCCGTGGGCGATGCCTTTACCTATATTCCGTTTACCCAAGTGCTGTCGTGGTTTGACCAGCAGGATGAACAGCGGCTGGCTTCAGCTTTTCGCGGAAAACCCGTGCTGCTGGGTGTGACCCTGCCGTTTCTGGACAGAATCACCATGCCCACACCGCTGCTGTTGGAGGAGCCGATGAATCTGCGTGTTCCCGGTGTTTTGCTACACGCGCAAACACTGCGTTCGCTACTCTCCAATGGGCTAATACGTCCTTTGCCTCAAACCTCCTTGCTGTTGCTGACGGCGCTGGCTTCACTGTTTTGGTTCGGCCGCAATTCATTGATCAAACTGGTCGTTGCTGCCGTTTTTCTATGTTCGCTTGGCGCGGTATCCTTGTTGCTGTTATGGCGCGGCATATATCTGCCCGTTACCGGTATTTTGGCCTCGGGGGCGATTGCGTTTACCGGACGGATGGGGTGGGAAATGCTCATTCAGATTCGGGAAAAACGCTTTATTCGGAATGCCTTCTCCAGCTATGTCAGCCCGCAGATATTAAAAGAAATTATGGCGGGGCGTTTGGCGCAGACGCTGGGCGGAACACGAAAAAATGTCTGCGTGCTCTTTTCAGATATTCGTAACTTCACGACGTATTGCGAAAAAAAATCACCGGAGGAAGTGATCTTGTTGCTGAACGAATATTTTTCCGAAATGACGCTGGCCATACACAAGCATGGCGGAACCGTGGACAAATTTATCGGCGATGGGATAATGGCTTTCTTCGGCGCCCCTCAACCATTGGAATGTGCGGAACAAAATGCGCTTGAGACAGCCCAGGATATGTTGGTAAGCCTTCATAGCCTGAATGAAAGGTTGGCAACTCGGGGTATCGCGCCAATCAAGATCGGGATTGGATTAAACAGCGGTGAAGTCGTGATTGGCCATGTCGGCTCGGCAACACGCCACGAATACACGGCCGTTGGCGATGTGGTCAACACCGCTTCGCGCATCGAGGGGCTTACCAAGGAGCTGCAGTACCCGATTTTGTGTTCCAGCACCGTTGCGGAAGGAGTAAATTTCTCCGGTGGGCTGATTGATCTTGGCAAACATCCGATTAAAGGCCGTAGCGATATTCACGTATACGGTTGGAAGCCCCCGATTTTGGAACATCCACTGGCATAATCATCGAGGTCATCATGAAAAAATTGATTTTAAAATTTGCAGCCTATCTGTTTTGCCTGGTATGTGTCCCGTTTTTATCGATTGCCAACGCTGCCGAGCCGGTGGCGATGGTGACTGATCTTAAAGGCGGGGTTTATCTGGCGGGAAAGGCCAAAAATACGCCAATCGCGGTACTCTCATACCTGCCGCCAGGCGAAGAAATTATTTTGGATGCGGGAGCCAAAGTTGTGGTGACCTACTTTGCCCAATCAACCGAGTTCAGCTTTAAGGGGCCGGGGCGTGTCCTCATCCAAGATCGGGGAGCGAAAGCGCTGACCGGCTCAACTGAAACTCGCCGGCTCGATACCGAAAAATCCGGTGCCGCAATGAAATTTGTACAAAGCGGAAAACTCACTTTCGCGACGGTAGAGATGCGTTCGATGCCGTTCGTCAAACCAACACTCATCTCTCCGGTCAACACCAAAATTGCCAGTTTAAGACCTGTGTTTAGCTGGAAAGGTGTGGATGATGTTGAAAAATACCAGCTGACCCTGGCAGACGAGAACGGGCAAATCCTCCAGCAGGCTGAACTTACGGTCAACTCGTGGAACATGCCAGACAACATTAAATTGCAGCATGGAGTCGGTTATAAATGGAAGGTTGAAGCGCTGCTGAAATCAGGCGATAGATTGGTCTCGCAGGGTGGCTTTAGTGTGGCTGATCAAGCGGCCATCAGCCGCGTTGAGGCCAAGCAGATTTCTGCAGAGGCCAGTTTCTCGGATAAAGTGGTTTACGCACTTTTCCTCGAAGAAGAAGGCTTCCGCGAAAATGCAAAAAACCTTTGGCAGGAGTTGTCCAAACAACGCCCGAATGATCCAAACTTGAAACGCCGTGCTCGTTAATGCTCCCTTTAGACTGACTTTTCAAGATACCCGCAGCAATATTGGCGGGTATTTAAAGCTGCTGACATATGCTGTTCGCCATACCGATGCGTTGCGCCTGTTGCCGGTCAGAACGGTGTTTAACCGGCAAGTCTATTTCACCGCCATTGAAGCGCTCAAAATTACCGCATTGCTTGCATTGCTGTGCGGCGTGCTGGTTGTTACCCAAATTACGGCAATTACAGGGAATAACAGCGAATTGGTGGTCAATATTCTCACCTGGACGATTGTTCGTGAGCTTGGCCCGCTTATCACCGCGATCATCATCGTTGCGCGCAGCAGCGCCGCCATCGCCTCCGAGCTCGCGTTGATGCGCATTCACGGCGAAATACAGTCCATTGATTTCATGAACATCCCACATGACAACTACTTGCTAGTCCCGCGTATTTTTGGTGCGGCGTTGTCTGTTACGGCATTGAATGTTTATTTTCAGGTAACCGCAATCGGCGGTGGGCTATTTGTAAGCTCGATATTCCAGCACATTTCTTTTCTGGAACACATCGACAAGTTTTTTGAAATGATTCGACCGCTTGATTTGTTGCTGTCATTGATCAAAGGATTGCTCTATGGGGTCGCCATAGCAATACCTGCCTGTTACCACGGTATAAATGTATCGCACTCGATCACCGAGGTGCCCAAGGCCAACACTCGTGCAGTGACTCACGGGATACTGATTATCTTCGTGTTGGATGCTGTTTTTGCGTATGTTAATTTTATGTTGTATTAAACTGCCGCGCCAATTTGGCCGGTAACTGGAATATGAAAAATTCAAAATTCAGGCATGGCGGGCGAGCTGCCTCCAAGCCACAAATGCCGCAAATGTTGAGGCCGGTTCTACTGATCGAGGATCAGCGCACTCTGGCGCAAATGGCCGAGGTCATGTTACGTGCAGAATGCGGATGTGAAGTGATGATTGCGGCGAGCTTGCGCGAGGCCGAACAACTGCTCGAAGCGCATGGGCCGGAATTTATTGTTGCAATATGCGATCTGAATTTGCCCGATGGGTGCGATGGTGAAGTGATTGATCTGGTAAAAAAATACAACGTCCCCATCATCGCATTGACGGGTGCTTTTGGCGAAGAGTTGCGCAACATGATAATCGACAAAGGAGTCGTTGATTACGTGCTTAAAGAAGGCAAGAATTCCTATGAATATGTTGTCCACCTGGTTGGCAGGCTGCATAAAAATGCCAGCATCAAGGTGCTGGTTGCGGATGATTCGTTAAGTGTGCGCACCGCGCTCCGGCACATGCTTTGCCTGCAGGGGCTGGATGTGCTGCTCGCAAGGGATGGCTATGAGGCGCTTGAACTGATCGAAGAATACCCTGAAATAAGGCTGGTTCTGGTGGATTATCACATGCCCAAAATTGACGGTTATTCATTTGTCCTGGAGGCGCGCAACAGAATAGGCAAGGACCGTTTGGCCATCATTGGCATGTCCGGCGAGAGCGGGTCAGGGCATGTGTCGGCGCAGTTCCTGAAAAATGGCGCAAATGACTTTATCACCAAGCCTTATTCATATGAAGAATTGATTTGTCGCGTGACCCAAAACCTGGAAATGCTGGAATTGGTGGAATCGGTCCAGAATATTGCCAACCGCGATTATCTGACCGGGCTGTACAACAGGCGCTTCTTTTTTGATGAAGGCTCCAGCACCTACAATGATGCCAAGAAAAATGGCACTTCTCTATTGGTCGCCATGCTTGACATAGATAACTTCAAAAAAGTGAATGATGATTACGGCCATGACAATGGCGATATGGTGTTGAAAGACGTTGCGACGCAGTTGCGCGCATATTTTCCGGATAACCTGGTTGCGCGTTTTGGCGGCGAGGAGTTCGTTATATTGATTGCCGGTGATTATTTGCAATCAATACACGGGCAACTGGATGCTTTCCGTCGGCATGTTGAACATAATGCGTTGCATTGCGGGCAGCAAAATATCGTATTCACCGTCAGTATCGGCTGTTGCCATGATCTGCTCGATAATCTGGATATGATGCTGAAAATGGCGGACCAAAATCTTTACCGTGCCAAGCACAGTGGCAGAAACATCATAGTTATGTAAGCAAATTGCATGTCAATTATTGGTTGTCGTTGGTGATATCAACCTCACCATCCATGCACATCTCGCGGCGTAAATGCGCCATCTCGGCTATATGCATTAGCTAATCGGTGTGAAGTTATTTGATGAGGTGCGCGTGTTCCACCGCCCTCACCCTTCGCCGGATACGGATAAAGGCGCGGTGGAATCGATCCGCAAATGGTTAAGGAAGGTCTGATTAAGTCCGTCACACCGGCGAAGGCCGGTGTCCAGTCCATTGAAAACACTGGATTCCGGCCTTCGCCGGAATGACGAATGAGGACTTAATCAGAGCTTCCTTAAATGAAAACGGGGTGCAGCCATGAAAAATGTAATGATGATTGAAGGACAACGTGCGGTCATTGAGTACGACCCTGACATTGAGATGTTTCGCGGTGAGTTTGTCGGATTGAACGGCAGTGCCGATTTTTATGCCAAGAACATTACCGGATTGAAACAGGAAGGCAAGGCTTCACTAAAAGTGTTTTTGCAGATGTGCGCGGAAGAAGGGATAGAGCCGTTCAAACGGCATTCCGGTAAATTCGTACTGCGCCTTGACCCCAGTGTCCATGAAGCTGCGACTGCTGCTTCCAAAGCTTCCGGTTTGTCGTTGAACCAATGGGTTGCGAAGTTGATTCAGGAACGGGCTGCGGTTTAAAGGAAACAAAGGGCCCAGGCTCACATTTCGATCAGCAACTGTTCTTCCTCTCCACCCGCTACCGCCAACTGTTTTCGCGGTCGGCCACGAGGTTTGGCTACGCGTCGCTGCCCTGTGGCGCGTTCGATGTTGTCGATAAAGCGTGAATTCCCGAGTGGCTGCCCCTGATCCAGCGCCGCGCGGATATCAGTAAAATGGGTCAGCATCACAATATGTTTTCGCATTTCAATTCTCCGTTTCAAAATTCATCAATCTGCTCTTCGCGAGTAAAAGATTTTTCAGATTTTGGAAAATTAAATGCGAAGCTGACCCTTTTGATTGTTGGAATAAAATTAATGCGCCGCCGTGGCTGCTAGTTTGCGAATAGTCAGTTCTTCGCCCATCTTGTCCATCACATAGATTTCACCGGTGTTTTTGGCGATATCGAACTTGAGACCAACCAATCAAAGGGGTCAGCATCACAATATGTTTTCGCATTTCAATTCTCCTTTTCAAAATCCAAATTCACTTTGATCTTCAACTTGCAGACTCTCGTCGCGCTTAACCATAGGCCTACCCGGTTTTCTCTGCGCACGCCGCACGCCAACAGCCGCACACATCATCTCGGCAAACCGTTCACTCCCAAGTGGTTGACCTTGTGCCAGTGCAAGCCTTATATCCGCCAGCGCTGCTTCATCCAGTTCACTGCGGAACAGTCCACGATATTCAGCCAGCCGTATTGATTCGTCCTTGCCCAGTGACTGATACAACGGGTGTAATGTGATGCGCTCATCCATTTGTCCCAACCCGTTATGCCGGTAGCTCGACCAGCGATACTGCGCCGGGTCGTTCACCATGTTCGCGCGCACGGGGTTCAGTTCGATGTAGCGCATACAGGTAAGCAGGTATTCTTCGGCTTGCACCAAGCTGGATTTGAAGCGCCCTTCCCACAGGCTGCCGGTGCGGTGATAACTTCGGTTGATGTATTGCACATAACGCCGTCCGATGGATTGCATCATCTTGGCGATGCCACCCGGCTTTTCTGGGGTCACCAGCAGATGCACGTGGTTGGTCATTAGTACATAAGCGTGAATTGCACAGTGCCAATCGGCAGCCGATTTCTGGAGCCAGTGGAGGTAGCAGTGATAATCCTCCTCGGCGAAGAAACACGGTTCGCGATTGATTCCGCGAACCAAAGGGGTCAGCCTCGCAATATATTTTCTCATCTCAATTCTCCCGTCATCAATTCAAAATCGTAGGTAAAAGGTACCGGAGTCGATTTCTTTTCTTCGTTCATCACATTTCTCCTTATAAATCCAAACCCATCCGAGATTATGGTGTCAAGTTACCTGTCGCTGTTGCGCAGGCGTGACCATAATCTTGGGGCGGGCATTAAACAATAGGCCGGATTGCCTATGTATTTCGGCCTATATATCCGATACGCGG
>CAZMWC010000044.1:0-11483 GCA_964569805.1 uncultured Gallionella sp. | reverse complement strand
TGGCTTCCGCGCTGGGCATGGACAAGTGGCGCACCAAGCTGGTGTGGCAGGCGGCCGGGTTGCCGGTGCCTGACTACATGCTGCTGGATGAGCACAGCGACTGGGGCGCGGTGGCGCAACAACTGGGTTTGCCATTGTTCGTGAAACCGGCCAATGAAGGTTCCAGCGTCGGCATCAGCAAGGTGAAGTCGATCGAGCAATTGCAGGCCGCCTACCGCGAGGCGGCGAAGCACGACAAGTTGGTAATTGCAGAGAGTTTCATCGGCGGTGGCGAATACACCGTGGCGGTTCTGGGTGACGCAGTGAACGGGGGCGACATCGCGTTGCCGGTGATCAAGATCGAACCGGCCAATGAGTTCTATGACTACGAGGCGAAATATCTGCGTGATGACACACGCTATCTGTGCCCGTGCGGACTCGAGAGCGCAAAGGAAATTGAGATGCAGCAGCTGGCGAAACAGGCGTTTGCGCTGATCGGCGGACAAGGCTGGGGGCGTGTGGATTTTTTGATGAGCGAGAGCGGCCAGTTGTACCTGTTGGAGGTGAATACCTCGCCGGGGATGACCGACCACAGCTTGGTGCCGATGGCGGCGCGGCAGGCGGGTATCAGTTTCGATCAGTTGGTGTTGCGCGTGCTGGGGTTGACGGGGATTAATAAATGATCTTCACGTTCGCTTCCTCTCCCTCTGGGAGAGGATTGAGGAGAGGGATGTATGTGGGATAACGCGCCGTTGCTGCGCAACATCGCCAACACGCTGTTTTCCTTCAGCGCGTTGGCGATGTTGTACGGCGCGGTGCATCACACGGTGCATCTGCCGGAGATGCTGCCGCTGCATGGCGTACGTTTGGAGGCGGCACCGCAGCGCATCGACTTACCGGGCTTGGGGCAGGTGTTGCGCAGCGAGGTGAAGGGTAATTTTTTTACGGTGGATATTGAGCAGTTGCGGCTGTCGCTGGAAAAACTGGCATGGGTGCGCAGCGTCAGCATCCGGCGCGAGTTTCCGGATCGGTTGGCGTTGAGTTTTGAAGAACACCAGCCGCTGGCGCGCTGGAATAACAGCGCGCTGGTCAATCAGCAGGGCGAAGTGTTTAGCGCGGATGCCGATCAGGAGTTGCCGGATTTTATCGGGCAGGCAGGCGACTCAAAGGATGTCGCGCAGCGCTATGCGCAATTCAACCGGCAGCTTGCCGCATTGAATTTACAGGTGATGCAGGTCGCCCTGAACGCTCGCCATGCGTGGCAATTGCAGTTGAACAACGGCATGGTGTTGGAGTTGGGGCATGAGGACATGCAGCAACGTTTGGCAAGATTTGTGGCGGTGTACCCGTATGCAGAGGGTAGATGGCGGAAGGCGGAAGGCGGCGGCGCGGCATACGTGGATTTGCGTTACCGCAACGGGTTTGCCGTCAAGGGATAGAGGGTTGGTGCCGAAGATTTTGAGTGTGTGCGAGAAGTATGAAGAATGAGGGCAGGCCTTATGTCCTCTGATAACTGGAGCGCGAGCGATGAGTAGAAACAAGGAAACCAAAAACCTGGTGGTCGGGCTGGATATCGGCACCTCCAAGATTGTGGCCATTGTCGGTGAGGTTAATCCGGACGGTGCGCTGGAGGTGATCGGCATGGGTATGCACGAATCTTCCGGCATGAAAAAGGGCATGGTCGTCAATATAGAAGCGACGGTAGGCGCGATCAAACGCGCGTTGGAAGAAGCGGAGTTAATGGCGGATTGCAATATCCACGAGGTGTTCACCGGTATCGCCGGCAGCCATATCCGCAGCATCAACTCGAAGGGGATGGTGAAGATCAAGGAGCAGGAAGTATCCCAGACGGATATTGACCGCGTGTTGGAAACCGCCAGCTCGATCAGCTTGCCGGGCGATCAGCAGAAGCTGCATGTCCTCGAACAGGAGTTCAGTATCGATGGGCAGGATGGCATCAAAAAACCGCTGGGCATGAGCGGGATGCGTCTGGATGTGGAAGTGCATATCGTCAGCGGCGCGGTGGCCGCAGTGCAGAACATCATGAAGTGCATCCATCAGTGCGGTTTGGAAGTCAACGAGCTGATTCTGCAACCGCTGGCTTCAAGCAGGGCGGTGCTCGCCGATGATGAAAAAGAGCTGGGCGTGTGCCTCGTAGATATTGGCGGCGGCACTACCGATATTGCCGTGTTCACCGGCGGCGCGATACGCCATACCGCAGTGATCCCGATCGCCGGCGACCAGATCACCAACGATATTGCGATGGCATTGCGCACCCCGACGCAGGATGCCGAGGATATCAAGATCAAGCACGGTTGCGCGTTACGCCAACTGGCCGATGACGGCACGATCGAAGTGCCGGGTGTGGGTGAACGCGGCCCGCGCATGTTGTCGCGCCAGACACTGTCCGAAGTGATTGAGCCGCGCGTCGAGGAGCTGTATTCGCTGGTGCAGCAGGAGTTGCGCCGTAGCGGCTTCGAGGACCTGCTTTCCTCCGGCATCGTTATCACCGGCGGCAGCAGCGCCATGCAGGGTATGGTCGAGTTGGGTGAGGAGGTGTTTCATCTCCCGGTGCGATTGGGTATTCCAAAATATGTCGGTGGATTATCCGGCGTGGTGAAAACGCCGCGCATGGCGACTGGCGTGGGGCTGCTGTTGTACGGTCTGGAGTACCACCGGCGCAGCGAGGAGACGCGTGCGCAATCGAATTCATTCAAGGATGTGTTGGCAAAAATGAAATCATGGTTTTAGGGTTTTAGGGTTTTGGGGTTTTGGGGTTTTGGTTTTAGGGTTCGGGCAAGTTCAGGGGAAATTTTTGGCGGGTCATTTTTAAGGAGGCGGCAATGTTTGAAATCATGGAAGCACAAACTCAGGATGCGGTGATCAAGGTGATCGGTGTGGGCGGCTGCGGCGGCAATGCGGTCGATCACATGATCGAACAGGGCGTGCAGGGGGTCGAGTTCATCACCATCAATACCGATGCGCAGGCGCTCAAACGCAGCAAGGCACGCACCCAGTTGCAGATCGGGGCGGCCATTACCAAGGGGCTGGGCGCGGGTGCCAAGCCGTCGGTCGGGCAGGCTGCCGCCGAGGAGGACCGCGATCGCATCAGGGAGTTGATCGTGGGCGCTAACATGGTGTTCATCACTGCCGGCATGGGCGGCGGTACCGGCACCGGCGCCGCGCCGATCGTCGCACAGATCGCCCGCGAACTGGATATTCTCACCGTGGCGGTGGTCACCAAGCCGTTCGCCTATGAAGGCAACCGCATGCGCTTTGCCCTGGCCGGCATCGAGGCGCTGCACGAGCACGTCGATTCGCTGATCATCGTGCCGAATTCGAAACTGATGGAGGTGCTGGGTGATGATGTCACCGTGCCGGAAGCGTTCAAGGCCGCCAACGGTGTGTTGCAGGGCGCGGTGGCGGGTATCGCCGAAGTGATCAATGTGCCCGGCCTGATTAACGTGGACTTCGCCGACGTGCGCACCGTGATGTCGGAAAACGGCATGGCGATGATGGGTTCGGCGATTGCATCGGGTGACGATCGGGCACGCGTTGCGGCCGAGCGCGCTATTGCCAGCCCATTGCTGGAAGACATGGACATGTCCGGTGCGCGCGGCGTGCTGGTCAATATCACCTCTTCAAGCGGTTTAAAGTTGAAAGAAATAAACGATGTGATGGAGTGCGTGCAATTCGCTGCTGAAGAAGCAACCGTGATCGTCGGCTCGGTATTCGATGAAATTATGGGTGACGAATTGCGTGTGACGGTCGTGGCGACCGGGCTGGGTGCGCCGCTGGCGCGCAAGCAGGCCAAACCGGAGATCGTCTACCAGCAGCAGGATTACCAGCGCACCGGTACGCACGATGCGCCGATCTCCAATTCCAGTAGTGTTGATTACAACAAACTGGAAACACCGACCGCTTTCCGCACCGGACGCCGCGAGCAGATTGAGGCAATGGAAAAATCCGGTATGGATACGCTGGACATACCGTCGTTTTTACGCAGGCAGGCAGATTAAGATCAGGACTGAGGGCTGAGGACTGAAGGGACGTGGTAAAATCACACCATGATTCCATTACATAAAACAGCGATGGTTAAGCAACGTACCTTGAAAAGCGCTGTCAGCGTGACAGGTGTCGGCTTGCATAGCGGCAAGAAGGTCACGCTCGGCCTGCGCCCGGCACCGGCGAACAGCGGTATCGTGTTTCGCCGTGTGGATGTGAAACCGATTGAGGAGATCCGTGCGCGCGCCGAATTGGTACACGATACGCGATTATCCACCTGCATGGAGCAGAATGGAGTGCGTGTCGCCACCATCGAGCATCTGATGTCGGCGTTGGCGGGGTTGGGCGTGGACAATGCTTACGTCGACCTGAATAGTGCGGAAGTACCGATCATGGATGGCAGTGCCGGCACGTTCATCTTTCTGTTGCAATCGGCGGGTATCGTCGAACAATCGACCGCAAAAAAATTCATCCGCATCAAAAAAACCGTAGAGGTCGAGCAGGGTGACAAGTGGGTGCGCTTTGAGCCCTACCACGGTTACAAATTGACCTTCACCATCAATTTTGCCCATCCGGTATTTGCCAATACCAAACAACATGTGGTTGTCGATCTGGGCGAGGAATCCTATGTGCGCGACATCAGCCGGGCGCGCACTTTCGGCTTCATGCAGGATGTCGAAAACATGCGCGCTCAAGGCTTGGCCTTGGGCGGTAGTTTGGACAACGCCATCGTGATGGATGACTACCGTGTGCTGAACGCCGACGGCTTGCGTTTCGAAGATGAATTCGTCAAGCATAAAGTGCTCGACGCAATCGGTGATTTATATCTTTTGGGATACCCGCTAATTGGCGCCTTTTCAGGCTACAAATCCGGCCATGCCATGAATAACACCTTGTTGCGCAAATTGCTTGCGGACGAACAGGCTTGGGAGTTTGCAACGTTTGACAGCGTGGAAGAAGCGCCTGCGTTCTTGCGCCTGCAGTTGCAGGCTGCCTGACAAACAGCCAGCAGGGTGGGCTTATGGGAACCTCTATAATTCACTTTTGCGGGATGAAGCGCAAGGAGCCGCGCAGCGAGTGACGAGACATATCAAATGGATAGGCGAGGAATGAGCGAGCACGCGACGCAGCGATTTGCCCGCAAAAGTGAATTTATAGAGGTTTCCTTATGTTGATCCTGCGTCTGTTCCTGGTGCTGGTTACGCTGCTTGTGGTGTTAAGCGGTGGGATGTATATTTTTACACGTAACCGCCGCTACCTTGAATTCGCCTGGCAGACACTTCGTTTCACCGTGTTGCTGTTATTGGTTTTTGTGCTGCTGCTCGTGCTGGAACGCTATGTTCTGGTGGGGTGGCGAGTTTTCTCATAGCGCCGCCGCCGTATAGCCATGTCGGTTATGTACTGTTTGTTTAACCCAAATAATCCATTAGCTTTCGTAGGGCGCAATAACCAACGGGCATTGCGCCGCATGTATCTGCCATCCGGCGCAATGCGCTACGCTTATTGTCGCCCTACGCCTTACGCCTTACGCGAGTTGGGCAACAGCGCCAAAGCGCTCCCAAGTAGCGCTCACCTTCCGGGGGTTTCAATTTTTTGTCCCAAGCATCCTTTTTAATGCAAGTTTGAGCGGCGTATCTTCCAAGCCGTGACTGAATTCATTCAGCGCGTTTTGTGCCGTTACGCCAAGTTTGCGGGGCTCGTGTTTGGGTTGGCTGCCATTGAACGAAACTTGCACCCTGACGCGGATTCCGCTAACCTCGCACCCCTTGTTTTGCAACTTGATGACAAGTTCTGGCGCAAGTTGGCGTAATTTTGCCGCCATTGTGCCATTGCCAACGGCGATGCTGAGTATGCCGGATTGCAGATTCAGCACCTGGCTGGATTGAGCGAAGCAAGCAGGCGCGATACCGGCAAAATCGCGCTGCAAGTTGGACAATACCTGTGTTTTGGCCAGCAACGGGCGCAATTCATGATTGTCGTTCAGTAATGATTTTAATTGTTGTGCCACAGTTTCACGATTATACGAAGAGGTGATGCGTGAATATTATTCTAGTTTCCAACCGATTGGCAAAAACCCGCAGCTTTATATTGAACGGCTGGCAGATCGTGCTGCTGATGATGCTGCTGTTCTGGCTGATGTGGGGCGCGGCATTTGCCTTGCAATACGCAATGGTGCGTTTTGCCCCGGAAAGCTTGAATGAAGAGATACGTATTTTGCTCTCCAAGGTGCGTAGCGATGAACAGCAAAAGCAGCAGACCTATCTGCACAGCAGCCTGGATGCCATGGCGGCACGGGTTGGGCAGATGCAGGCGCAGGTGCAGCGCCTCGATGCGCTTGGTGCGCGCCTCGCCAAGTTGACCGGCATGAAACCCGATGAGTTCCAGTTCGATCAACCGCCGGCCCAAGGTGGTCCGCTGGTCACCTCGTCCATGCAGGATATGTCGGTGCTTGGACTGGATCAGCAACTGGATAAATTGACCCGGATAGTCAACGATCGGAGCGACAAGTTGATGGCATTGGAAACCATGCTGTTGCAGAACCAGTTAAGCAGCAGGTTGCTGCCCTCTGTTTCCCCGATCAAGGAAGGTTGGTACTCCTCAAACTTCGGCTGGCGCATAGACCCCTTTACCGGCATGAATGCCATGCATGAAGGTGTTGATTACATGTCCCCCGAGGGCACCGATATCCACGCCTCGGCGGGTGGCGTGGTGGCCTACGCGGACAACCATTCCCAATATGGTAAAATGATCGAAGTTGACCACGGCAATGACATTGTCACACGCTACGCGCATGCTTCGCGGTTGCTGGTGAAAGTCGGGCAAGTAGTGCGGCGCGGCGACAAGATAGCCGAGGTGGGTAGCACCGGGCGTTCCACTGGCAACCATTTGCACTTTGAAGTCCGCTACAGGGGTACCGCACAAAACCCCGTGCGTTTTTTGCAAAAGGCCGCAGGTTAATCCCGCTGGCTATTAGGGAAACGCTGAATACGGCGAGCGCCGCGCAATGCGGTGGGGGCGATTCATGAATCGCCCGTACGGGATGAAATGTGGACTTCTAGAGGCACCCTTTAGTATTATTTTGCGGGGGTGAGGTGATGATTACCTCACCCTTTGTTCTTTGGTATTCGATAACTTTTATTTTGTAGTTTGGTAACCCATGATCTCCAATGTGCTTAAAAGTGTTTTCGGCAGCCGTAATGATCGCCTGCTCAAGCAGTATCGCGCCAGCACCCAAACCATTAACAAGCTGGAAGGCGATATCGCCAAATTGAGCGATGATGAGCTACGCGGGAAAACCGATAGCTTCAAGCAGCGCTTCACGCAGGGCGAATCACTGGATGCATTGCTGCCGGAGGCCTTCGCGGTGGTGCGCGAGGCGAGCGTACGGGCATTGGGAATGCGCCATTTCGATGTACAACTGATCGGCGGCATGGTGCTGCATTACGGCAAGATCGCCGAAATGCGCACCGGCGAGGGCAAGACCCTGATGGCCACTTTGCCGGCTTACCTGAATGCGATTTCCGGCAAGGGCGTGCATGTGGTCACGGTCAACGATTATCTGGCAGGCCGCGATGCCGAATGGATGGGCAAACTGTATCGTTTCCTCGGATTGTCGGTGGGCGTAATCCTGTCGCAGATGCCGCACGACCAGAAGCAGGCCGCCTATGCCGCCGACATCACTTACGGCACCAACAACGAGTTCGGTTTCGATTATCTGCGCGACAACATGGCGGCGCAGCGTGAAGAACGCTACCAGCGCCCGCTCAACTTCGCCATCGTGGACGAAGTGGATTCGATCCTGATCGACGAGGCGCGCACGCCGCTGATCATCTCCGGCCAGGCCGAAGACAATGTGGACATCTACGTGCGTATCAACCAACTGGCACCGCAGCTGCAACGGCAGGCCGAGGAAGACGGGCCGGGCGATTTCAGCGTGGATGAAAAAAACCATCAGATTCTGCTCACCGAAACCGGCCATGAACGCGCCGAACACATCCTCGCGCAAGCCGGCTTTCTGCCTGTCGGCGGTAGCCTGTACGATCCGGCCAACATCACGCTGATCCACCACCTGTATGCGGCGCTACGTGCGCACAACCTGTATTTCCGCGATCAACACTACGTGGTGCAGGACGGCGAAGTGGTCATCGTGGATGAATTCACCGGGCGTTTGATGGCGGGGCGGCGCTGGTCGGACGGCCTGCATCAGGCGGTGGAGGCGAAAGAGGGTGTGGCGATCCAGAAGGAGAACCAGACACTGGCTTCGATCACTTTCCAGAACTATTTCCGCATGTACCACAAGCTGTCCGGCATGACCGGCACGGCGGATACCGAGGCCTACGAGTTCCAGCAGATATACAGTCTGGAGACGGTGATCATCCCGCCGCATCGCCCGACCATCCGCAACGACCAGATGGACAAGGTGTACCTCACCGCCGCAGAAAAATACCGTGCGGTGATCGAAGACATCAAGGACTGCTACGCACGCGGCCAGCCGGTGCTGGTGGGCACAACTTCGATCGAGAATTCCGAGTTGCTGTCGGGATATTTGGAACGCGACAAGCTGCCGCATCAGGTGCTGAACGCAAAGCAACATGCGCGCGAGGCGGAAATCATCGCGCAAGCCGGGCAGCCGAAGATGGTGACTATCGCCACCAACATGGCGGGGCGCGGCACCGACATCGTGCTGGGCGGCAACGTTGAGAAACAGATCGAATTCATCCATGCGAATGCCGAGCTGGACGCTGCAACCAAAGAACAGCGCATCGCGCAGCTGAAGTCCGAATGGCAGCAGTTGCACGAACAGGTGCTGGCCAGTGGTGGCCTGCATATTATCGGTACCGAACGCCATGAATCGCGCCGGGTGGATAACCAGTTGCGCGGGCGTGCCGGGCGTCAGGGCGACTCCGGTTCGAGCCGTTTCTTCCTGTCGCTGGAAGACCCGTTGTTGCGCATCTTCGCTTCCGACCGTGTGACGGCGATTATGAATAAATTCAAATTGCCGGAAGGCGAGGCGATTGAGCACAGCTGGGTGACGCGCGCCATCGAAAACGCGCAGCGCAAGGTCGAGGCGCGCAACTTCGATATGCGCAAACAGATTCTGGAATACGACGATGTCGCCAACGATCAGCGCAAGGTGATCTACCAGCAGCGCAGCGAATTGCTGGAGAGTTTGGATATTTCCGAAACCATTCAGGCAATGCGCGAGGGTGTGCTGGAAGAAACCATCAGCCAGAATATCCCGCCGCACAGCATGGAAGAACAGTGGGATGTGCCCACCCTAGAAAAATCATTGGCGGGCGAATTCCGCCTGGAATTGCCGCTGGCGCAATGGCTGGAAGAAGACAAACAATTAAACGAAGCGGGGCTCCGGCTCCGTGTCGCCGAACAGGCGCAGCAGCAATATCACGCCAAAGTTGAGCTGGTAGGCGGCGAAGCCATGCATCATTACGAGCGGGTGATCATGCTGCAAAGCTTGGATACGCACTGGCGCGAACACCTCGCGGCGCTGGACCACTTGCGCCAGGGCATCCATTTGCGCGGATATGCGCAGAAGAACCCCAAGCAGGAATACAAACGTGAGGCATTTGAGTTGTTCTCCATGATGCTGGATGCGATCAAGCGCGAAGTGACGCAGGTATTGATGACGGTGCGGGTGCGCACCGAGGCGGATGTCGAGTCGGTAGAAGCGGCACCCGCGCCGGAAAATGTGCAGTATCATCATGCCGATTATGACGAGGCATTAGCGCAGACCTCTGATGAAAAATCGGTAGGTGGTGAGCATAAACCGTTTGTGCGCGAAGGCCACAAGGTAGGGCGCAACGACCCTTGTCCATGCGGGTCGGGCAAAAAATATAAACAATGTCATGGAAAATTGAGTTAGGAGTCGAGAAATAATAACTTGGGCAATTATGGGCGTGCTGGCGGGAGGCGATGCAAGATGCCGGACGCGCAGCATGGCCATTCCATGCAAGCGGACGGCAACGCAGCAGCGCGCCCGTCAGTGCGGTCAGAATGTTCAAGTTATTATTTCTCGACTCCTTAAATACGCGAAAGGGGATTGAAATGTCGATCGTAATGGATACGCTGCACATCTCGGCGATTACCGAGGAGTTGAACAACGCCGAAGTAAAAATTCTGGCCGGTTTATTTGAGGTTGAAGATCATAAATCGGGCGAGGCGATTACCCCCCTTGAGAAACTAGACAACCTGTACATTCTTGCGCATGGTGAGATCGCGGTAAGAATTCAAAGCGGTGACGCGCAATCCACCATTCACGTGCTCAAGCCGGGCGACTTGGCAGGCATCATCACTTTCGTTGGCGGCGCAGCCACGCAGCATAGCGCGCAGCTTTACGCGATAGGCGACACTCAAGTATTGAGCCTGGAGCGAGCTAAATTTGAGACTCTGATTAATTCGCACCCGATGATTGTTTATAAAGTGATGCGCGGCGTGGTACGCAATGTGCATAGCATCGTGCGGCATATGAACGCGCAATCCTCCGAGATGAGCAACTACATTTTTCGCACCCACGGCCGTTATTAAGGACGAGCTTTTATGCCGGTCAATCTGACTTCGCCCGCTGCGGCACAACTGTTGCCCGTTGCGGGCGTTTCTTTGGGTATCACGGAAGCGAACATCAAGCGCGAAAACCGCAAGGATCTGCTGGTGATGCAACTGTGCGAGGGCACACGCGTTGCCGGTGTGTTCACCAAAAACCGCTTCTGCGCCGCCCCGGTGATCGTGGCGCGCGAACATCTCGCGCAGAGCGAGGGTATCCGCGCTCTGGTGGTCAACACCGGCAACGCCAATGCCGGAACCGGCGAACAGGGGATGCAGGATGCACGCACCACCTGCGCGGCGCTGGCGGGTTTGCTGAACTGCAAGGCCACCCAGATATTGCCGTTTTCCACCGGCGTGATCATGGAACCGCTACCCGTGGCAAAAATTGCCGCCGGTTTGCCCGGCTGCGTGGCCAATATGCGCGCCGACAATTGGTTTGATGCCGCATATGCGATCATGACCACCGACATCGTTGCCAAGGCGATTTCCAAACAAGTAACCATAGATGGCGTAACGATCACCCTTACCGGCATCGCCAAGGGCTCCGGCATGATCCACCCGAACATGGCCACCATGCTCGGCTACATCGCCACCGATGCGGGAATCGCGCAACCGCTGCTGCAACGGATGGTCAGTGAGGCCGCCAACCGCTCGTTCAACTGCATCACCGTGGACGGCGACACCTCCACCAACGACGCGCTGATGCTGATCGCCACCGGCCAGGCCGCCCTGCCGGAGATCGACTCCGCCAACAGCACAGAATTTGCCGCATTGCAGGCCGCCGTTAGCGAAGTTGCGATTTACCTCGCGCAAGCCATCGTGCGCGACGGCGAAGGCGCGACCAAATTCATCACTGTGCGGGTTGAAGGCGGCAAGGACGAGGCCGAATGCAAACAGATCGGCTACGCCATCGCCCGCTCGCCGCTGGTCAAGACCGC